>NZ_JBIAFO010000005.1:0-94635 GCF_042869355.1 Streptomyces sp. NPDC007088 | reverse complement strand
CGGGGCGGGGGGGGGGGGGGGGGGGGGGGGGTCGTTGGGGGGGGGGGGTGGCGGCGGCGGCCGGGGGGGGGGGGGGGGGGGGGCGCCCCCCGCGGGCGCCCCCCCCCCCCCCACCCCTCCCCGGGCCGACCGTGCCACACGGCCGCCACAGTGCCGCAACACTGCGCGACGACAGTGGTCGGTATGAAGTTTCAGGTGCTCAGCCTCATCCAGCACGCCCCGCATCCGCTCACCGGCGAACTGCGCTCCCCCGCCGACCGTTTCGAGGACGTCCTCGAACTCGGCGCCGCCGCGGAACGTCTCGGCTTCGACGCATTCTCCGTGGGAGAGCGGCACGCGGGCGCCTTCCTCTCCTCCGGTCCCGCCGTGGTCCTCGGCGCGCTCGCCGCGCGCACCTCCCGCATCCGGCTGCTGACCGGGGTCACGGTGCTCGCGATCCTCGACCCGGTGCGGGTCGCCGAGGACTTCGCGACGCTCGATCAGGTGTCCCGGGGCCGGGTGGAACTCGTCGTCGGCAAGGGCGCGGAAGCCGGCCACTTCGACCTGTTCGGTCTCGACGAGGCGCGGCAGTGGGATCTCCAGCGGGAGAAGTACGAGCTGCTGCGCCGCCTGTGGACCGAGGAGGGCGTGGACTGGGAGGGCGAGTTCCGCCCCGCGCTGAAGGGCGTGACGACCGTCCCGAGGCCGTACGCCGGGCTCCCCCGGATCTGGCACGGCTCGGCGACCAGCCTCGAATCGACCGAACTCGCCGCGAAGCACGGGGACCCGCTGTTCACCGCGAACGCGATCCAGCCGCGCGCCGCCTACGCGCGACTCGTCGCCCACTACCGCGAACGCTTCGAGGCGTACGGGCACGATCCGGCGCGCGCCCGCGTGGCGGCGGGTTCGGGCGGACTGCTCATCGCCGACACCCACGAGCGGGCGGTGGCCCGCTACCGGGAGGTGTACGAGGCGAGCGTCCGGCAGGGCTTCAAACCGCACCTGGCCGGAAAGGCCGGCTACAACACCCCCTTCCGCACCATCGAGGACGCGATCGAGAACGGCCCGCAGCTCATCGGCTCCCCGCAGCAGATCATCGACAAGATCCTCGGCTTCCACTCCGCCTACGGGCACGACCTCCAGTCGATCAGCGTGGACGCCTACGGTCTCGGGCGCGCTGAGCAGGCGGAGACCCTGCAACGCTTCGCCGAGGACGTCGCACCCGTCCTGCGGCGTGAGGCGCCGAGCACGCTCTGGGAGCCGGAGGGGGAGGCGTGAGAGGAGGCCGGGGCGCCCCGCGGGCGGCCGGTTCGCGCTCCCCGGTCCGCCCCGCCTCGGCGGCGCGCGGATCACCCCGCCCGCCACAGGAGTAAGCCCTCGCGGACGGGGCAGTGATCCGGCATTCTCCCTGCGAGGGGGCTGCGGAGGCCCCCCGCCGAAGCCGTAAGGTTGGGGCGTACGCAAGGGAACGTCCGAAGGAGGCGCCGGGTGATCGAGCTCGAAGGGGTACCCGAGCTGATCGACCCCGTCATGGTGGCCGCGTTCGAAGGCTGGAACGACGCCGGCGACGCCGCCTCCTCGGCGGTCGCGCACCTGGAGAAGGAGTGGAAGGGCGAGGTGTTCGCGGCGCTCGACGCCGAGGACTACTACGACTTCCAGGTCAACCGCCCGACGGTGTTCGTGGAGGGCGGGACCCGCAAGGTCACCTGGCCCACGACCCGGCTCTCGGTGGTGCGGGTCGGCGGGGAGCGTCCGCGCGATCTGGTGCTGGTGCGCGGGATCGAGCCCTCGATGCGCTGGCGTTCGTTCTGCAACGAGTTGCTGGGCTTCGCCCACGAGCTGGGCGTGGAACTGGTCGTGGTGCTGGGCGCCCTGCTGGGCGACACCCCGCACACCCGGCCGGTGCCGGTCAGCGGCGTCACCTCCGATCCCGACCTGGCGCGCACCATGGACCTGGAGGAGTCGAAGTACGAGGGGCCCACGGGCATCGTCGGGATTCTCCAGGAGGCGTGCACCCACGCGGGGGTGCCCGCGGTGAGCCTGTGGGCCGCGGTGCCGCACTACGTGTCGCAGCCGCCCAACCCGAAGGCGACGCTGGCCCTGCTCAACCGCCTGGAGGACTTGGTCGACCTGCGCATCCCGCTCGGCGAGCTGCCCGAGGACGCGCGCGCCTGGCAACTGGGCGTCGACCAGCTGGCGGCGGAGGACAGCGAGGTGGCCGAGTACGTGCAGTCTCTGGAGGAGGCGCGGGACACCGCGGAGCTTCCGGAGGCCTCCGGCGAGGCCATCGCGCGCGAGTTCGAGCGGTACCTGCGGCGCCGGGAGCCCGGACAGTCGGCGGGCGGGCACGCCACCGAGGGCGGCGAGACGGCGCCCTTCCTGCGCGACACCCCGTCGGCCGGAGCGGACCGCACCCGGCCGCCGAAACCGCAGCGCCCCGCGCCCGGCCGCGAACCCTCGGCACCGTCCGACGCCGCCGAGGCCGACACCGAGGCCGCCGAGAAGGGGAAGCCGCAGGACGGGGACGGCTCGGGCGACAGCGGCAAGGCCAGCGGGGACGCCGGGAACGGCGAGACCGGGGGCGGCGGCGAGAACAAGGGCGAGGGCGACAAGGGCGAGGGCGACAAGGGCGAGCCGGACGGTCCCGTACCGGACTGAGCGGCACGCCGAGGCCCGTCGGCCCCCACCCGGGAACGGGGCCGGAGCGGGCGGGACGTCACCGACGAGGGGCGGGGTGCCCGGCACCCCGCCCCTCGGTCGTGCTCAGCGCCGCACGGTCCCGTGCGGCGCCGTACGGCCCGTCAGAGGGCCACGCCCAGCAGCGCGTCGACCGCGCGCGAGACGAGCCCGGGGGCGCCCTCGTCGGTGCCACCGGTGGACTGCTGCGTCCCGGCCCAGCGGTCGACGGCGAGCAGCGCCCTCGGGGAGTCGAGGTCCTCGGCGAGCGCCTCGCGGACCTCCTCGACCAGGGCCTCGGCGGAGGGGCCGTCGGGGCGGGAGACGGCGGCCCGCCAGCGGGCGAGCCGCTCCACGGCCTCCTGGAGCCCGGCGTCGGTCCACTCCCAGTCGGCGCGGTAGTGATGGGCGAGGAGCGCGAGGCGGATCGCGGCGGGGTCCACCCCGGACCGGCGCAGCTGGGAGACGAAGACGAGGTTGCCCTTCGACTTCGACATCTTCTCGCCGTCCAGGCCCACCATCCCGGCGTGCACGTAGGACTTCGCGAAGGGGTGCTCGCCGGTGAGCGCCTGGGCGTGCGAGGCGCCCATCTCGTGGTGCGGGAAGGCGAGGTCGGAGCCGCCGCCCTGGACGTCGAAGCCCATGCCGAGGTGGTCGAGGGCGATGGCGACACACTCGATGTGCCAGCCGGGGCGGCCCGCGCCGAGGCTGCCGCCGTCCCAGCTGGGCTCGCCCTCGCGGGCGGCCATCCACAGCATCGGGTCCAGCGGGTTCTTCTTGCCGGGGCGCTCCGGGTCGCCGCCGCGCTCGGCGGACAGCAGACGCATCGCCTCGGCGTCGAGGCCGGAGACCTCACCGAAGTGCTGGTCGGAGGCGACCGAGAAGTAGATGTCGCCCTCCAGCTCGTAGGCCGCGCCGAGTTCACGCAGCCGCTCCACGAGCGGGACGATCCCGGGTATGGCCTCGACCGCGCCGATGTAGTGCTTGGGGGGCAGCATCCGCAGAGCCGTCATGTCCTCGCGGAACAGGGCGGTCTCCCGCTCGGCGAGCCCGGTCCAGTCGACGCCGTCCCGCACGGCCCGCTCCAGCAGCGGATCATCGACATCGGTCACGTTCTGGACGTAGTGCACCTGGCGCTGGGTGTCGAGCCACACGCGCTGCACGAGGTCGAACGCGTTGTAGGTGGCCGCGTGCCCCATGTGGGTCGCGTCGTACGGCGTGATGCCGCACACGTAGATACGGGCGACAGGACCGGGGGTCAGGGTGACGAGCCCTCCGGTCGCGGTGTCGTGGATGCGGAGGTCGCGGCCCGTACCGGGCAGGGCGGGGACCTCGGAAGCGGGCCAGGCATGCATGTCATGAGCGTAACCGGCCCGCGGTCCGCACATCCACCGGAGGTGCGCCCACCATCTTTTCGGGGGCTCGGTTCGCCTCCGGGGCGCCTCGGTGGGTGCCGAGAAGGCCGACGTGCTCGGCCCTCCTTCGACGGGCCCGCGCACGACGGCCTTCTCGACACCCCCGCGTCCTTCGGCTCACTCGCCCCCGGAGCGCCCGCTCAGACCGGGGGCCAGGGGATCGCCGGCCACTGGCCGCTCGGCTCCGGGTGGGTGCCCGTGGTGAGCAGGGACCGCACGCGGGCCCGCAGGGCCGTCACCTCGTCCGGGGTCAGCAGCGGCGCGAGCCGCTCCGCCAGGGGGCCCTCCAGCGCCTCGTCCAGACCGCGCAGCGCCTCGGTCGCCTCCTCGGGCAGCGGCGAGCCGGCCCAGCCCCACAGGAGGGTGCGGAGCTTGTCGTCCGTGTGGAAGGTCACTCCGTGGTCGATGCCGTAGAGCCGCCCGTCCGGCGCGGGCAGCAGGTGGCCGCCCTTGCGGTCGGCGTTGTTGATCACGGCGTCCAGGACGGCGAGACGGCGCAGCCGGGGATCGTCGCGGTGGACGAGGAGCGCGGTGCGGTCCTCCTCCACCTCGGCGAAACCGATGGCCTTCCAGCCCTCCTGCGGCTCCTCGGCCTCCACGAGGGCGAGCAGCCCCGCGTCCTCCTCACCCGCCTCGATCCACAGCTGGCACATGCCCTCGCCGTAGGGGCCCTCGCGCAGCACGGTGAGCGGGACGAGGCCCCAGCCGAGGGCCTCGGAGACCTCGTAGGCGGCGACCTCCCGGCGGGCCAGGTTGCCGTCGGGGAAGTCCCACAGCGGGCGTTCCCCGGCCACCGGCTTGTAGACGCACGAGGCCGTGCGGCCGTCGAGGCTCACCTCGCACAGCAGCACCGCGTTGGACGCCTCACGGATCTGGCCGCGTACGGTCAGCTCCCCGTCGGTCAGCAGTTCCCGCAGCGGATCGCTCACGCCGACCGGCGGTATCCGTTCTGGCGCGGGCATACGTGTCCTTCCGGGTCGAGCGGGAGGCTGCACAGCGGGCAGGGCGGCCGGCCGGCGTTGACGACGTCGAGGGCCCGTTTGGCGAAGGCCCTGGCCTGCGCGCCGCTGAGCCGTACCCGCAGCATGGGCGGGCCGTTCTCGTCGTCCTGAAGCAGTTGCTCCTCCGCGGCGGCGAGGTCGTCCTCGGACTCGGCGTCGAGTTCGACGAGGGCCTGCGCCTCGATGATCATGCGCTGTTCGTCGCCGTCCCAGGCCAGCGCCATGGTGCCGACGCGGAACTCCTCCTCGACCGGGTTGTCGAGAGGCGCGGAGTCGGCGATCTCGGACGGGGCGACGGCCGGGACCGCGGCGTTGCCGCCGCTGCGCCGCACGACCTCGTCCAGCAGTTCGTCCATCCGCTCGGCGAGCGCCGCCACCTGGGTCTTCTCCAGGGCGACGCTGGTGACCCGGCCTCCGGCCGAAGCCTGGAGGAAGAAGGTACGGCGCCCGGGGAGCCCGACCGTACCGGCTACGAAGCGTTCCGGCGGGTCGTAGAGGAACACCTGACGGGACACGTCCTGTTCTCCATTGGAATCGTTGGGATCGTCGGATTCGAGTGCGCCAACCGGTGCGGCGGGTTGGTGGGGCCAACCCTACTGCGGGTGACGATCACGGTGCGCCCGCTCCGCCGCCGACCGTGGCCCGGCCCTCGTCGTCGCTCTTGCCGTCGGATTCGGCGGGCGGCGCGAGGGAGGCGAGGGAGCCGGTGTCGCCGAGCCGCACCAGGAAGGGGCGCAGCCGGGTGTAGCGGATGACGGTGACCGAGCAGGGCTCCACGGAGATCCGCTGGAACTGGTCGAGGTGGAGGCCGAGGGCGTCCGCGACGAGGGACTTGATGATGTCGCCGTGGGAGCACATGACGTACGCGGCCTGCTCGCCGTGTTCGTCCGCGATACGGGTGTTCCACTCGCGTACCGCCTCCGCGGAGCGCGCGGCCATGGCGCGCATCGACTCGCCGCCGGGGAAGGCGGCCGCCGAGGGGTGGTTCTGGACGACCTCCATGAGGGGCTTGTCGTTCAGCTCGCTGAGTTTGCGCCCCGTCCAGTCCCCGTAGTGGCACTCGCCGACGCGCTCCTCGGTGTGCAGGGGCAGCTCGGGCCGGTCGGCGAGGAGCGGGGCGAGGGTCTCCTCACAGCGCTGGAGGGGGCTGCTGACGGCGGCGGCCAGCGGCAGCCCCGCGAGCCGCGCGGGCAGGGCGGCGGCCTGCTCGCGGCCCCGGTCGTCGAGGGCGACGCCGGGGGTCCAGCCGGCCAGCAGGCCGGCCGTGTTGGCGGTGGAGCGTCCGTGCCGGACGAGGATCAGGGTGGGCATACGGCCCAGCGTAGGCCGTGCGTCCCGCACGGCTGTACGTGTGTGCTCCCCGTACTGGGGAACAATCGGCTTCGTGATCGTGGACTGTGGCATCTACCGGGACGGCAAGCGCACCGAGGGGCCGGACGACCTGTCGGACGCGCTGGACGCGGCCCGCGCGGCCGGTGACTCCTTCGTGTGGATCGGGCTGCACGAGCCGACCGGTGAGGAGTTCGAGAAGGTCAGTGAGGAGTTCCGGCTGCACCCGCTCGCGGTGGAGGACGCCCTCAAGGCGCATCAGCGGCCCAAGATGGAGGTCTACGACGACTCGCTGTTCGTCGTGCTCAAGCCGGTGAGCTACGAGCCGGACAGTGACACGGTCTCCTCGGGCGAGCTGATGCTGTTCCTCGGGGACTCCTTCGTGGTGACGGTGCGGCACGGTGACGGGACGCCGATCGCGGACCTGCGCAAGGGCCTGGAGTCGGATCCGGCGATGCTGCGGCACGGGCCGACGGCGGTCCTCTACTCGGTCGCGGATCAGGTGGTGGACCACTACCTGGAGGTCGCGGAGGAGCTCCAGACGGACCTGGAGGAGCTGGAGACGGCGGTGTTCTCGCCGGACGGGGCCCCCTCGAACAACACGGCATCCAGGATCTACACGTTCAAACGCCAGATCCTGGAGTTCCGCCGGGCCACGGGACCGCTCGCGATGCCGATGCTGCGGCTCGCGGGCACCGGCCCGTTCGCGGCGGCGGTGCCTTTCGTCAACGACGAGGTGCGGCCCTTCTTCCGGGACGTGAGCGACCACCTGACCCGGGTGAACGAGTCGGTGGAGGGCCTGGACCGGCTGGTGTCGGACATACTGTCGGCGCATCTGGCGCAGATGGGGGTGCGGCAGAACGACGACATGCGCAAGATCTCGGCGTGGGCGGCGATGGCGGCGGTGCCGACCATGATCGCCGGGGTCTACGGGATGAACTTCGACCACATGCCGGAACTGCGCTGGGTGTGGGCCTATCCGGCGGTGATCGCGCTCATGGTGGTGCTGGAGTTCGGGCTCTACCGGCAGTTCAAGCGGCGGGGCTGGTTGTAGGCCCGCCGGCCGCCGTACTCCGCGCCCGGTGCCGGCACCCGGCGCCCGGCACCGGCTCAGGCGAACTCGGGTTCGGGGGTGGCGGGCCCGCCGAGGGCGTCGCGGCGTGCGGGCATCGTCAGGGTGACCATGCGCCGCCAGCCGTGGGTGCGCTCGTAGGCGTAGGAGGCGTGGATCGCCCCGGCGAGCACGGCGGCCTTGGGCCGCGACCAGCCCAGGACGCGGCCCATGTGCGCCATGACGGCGAGGCTCACGTCGCGGTAGACCCGGTTCTCGGAGCGGGCGCAGTCGTGCAGGATGCGCCGGATGGTGGGGCCGTGGCCCTCGTCGGCGAGCCGCAGCAGTTCCTCGTGGCAGTACGCGAGGTGGTTGTCCTCGTCACCCGAGATGATGCGCACGGCGTTGCCGACCTCGGGGTGGCCGGCGAAGTGGCGGCGCAGCATGTCCATCTGGTCCGAGGCGCGCTGTTCGGTGACGCGGCTGTGGGCGAGGTAGGTGATGATGTCGGCCTCGTCGAGCGGCTCCTCGCGCTTGAGCTTGTCGTGCGCGAGGCCGATCCCGGCCCGCTCCAGGAGCATCGTGTAGTCGGTCTCCGGGGGGACCTCGACGGCGCTCAGTCCGCGCCGGCGCAGCAGCCCGTGGAAGATCCTGCCGTGCTTGTCCTCGTCGGCGCCGTGCCGCGCGACCTTCGGGGCGAGGTGGCGCATGCTCTCGGGGAGCAGGGCGGCGATCCGCCCGTTCTCCCAGCCGCCCTGCGCCTCACCGCTGGCGGCGACGGAGCAGAACAACTGGTAGGTCTCGTCGTTGTCGATGATCTCTTCGAAGAGACTCCTGGCCGAAAGCATCGCTGCCACCTCCACTCGCCGGCACTGCTCGCACCTGTGCAGTCAACGGGCGGTGGGCGGGGGCGGCAACAGGAGCGGCCCCCGGCTGGGCCGAACGGGCGACCCGGCCGGAGGCGGTGGGCGCGGGGCGGCGCTGGGTCGTCCGCCGTCCGTCGTCCGTCGGGTCAGGCGAGGCCGGCGCGCTCCGCCGCCTCGGTGCCGGCCCGCAGCGCGGCGATCCGCTCGTCGAGCGTGAACCCGGCGGGCGACAGCGTGAGGGTCGTGACGCCGGCCTCGGCGTAGGCGCGCATGCGGTCGGCGATCCGGTCGACGGAGCCGAGCAGGGTCGTGGAGTCGATGAGGCTGCGCGGGACGGCGGCGGCGGCGCCGTTCTTGTCTCCGGCCAGGTACTTGTCCTGGATCTCGGCGGCCTCCTTCTCGTAGCCCATGCGCCGCGCGAGCTGGTTGTAGAAGTTCTGCTTGCGGCTGCCCATGCCGCCGACGTACAGCGCGGTGTAGGGGCGGAAGGTGTCGGCGAGCGCGTCGATGTCCTCGCCGACGGCGATCGGCACGGTGGGCACGACGTCGAAACCGTCCATGGTGAGCCCGGCCTTCTCGCGGCCCGCCCGGATGTGCCGCAGCGCGGTCTCCTCCAGGTGTTCGGCGGCGGGGAAGATGAGCAGGGCGCCGTCGGCGATCTCGCCGGTCTGCTCCAGGTTCTTCGGGCCGATGGCGGCGATGTAGAGCGGGATGTGCTCGCGCTGCGGGTGCACGGTGAGCTTGAGGGGCTTCCCGGGGCCGTCGGGCAGCGGCAGGGTCCAGTGCGCGCCCTCGTAGCTGAGGCGCTCGCGGCTCATGGCGCGGCGCACGATCTCCACGTACTCACGGGTGCGGGCGAGCGGCTTGTCGAACTTCACGCCGTACCAGCCCTCGGAGACCTGCGGGCCCGAGACGCCGAGGCCGAGCCGGAAGCGGCCGCCGGAGAGGGAGTCGAGGGTCGCGGCGGTCATCGCGGTCATCGCGGGCTGGCGGGCCGGGATCTGGAGGATCGCGGAGCCCACGTCGATGCGCTCGGTCTTCGCGGCCACCCAGGACAGGACGGTCGGCGCGTCCGAGCCGTACGCCTCGGCGGCCCAGCAGACCGCGTAGCCGAGCCGGTCGGCCTCCTGGGCCACGGCCAGGTTGTCCGCGTCCATGCCGGCGCCCCAGTAGCCGAGATTGATCCCGAGCTGCATGGTCCACACCCCTTACTGATCAGTAACGTTGCTTCCGGGGGACTCTAGCGCGCACCGGCGGGCTCCGACAGGGACGGGCCCGGACCAGCGACGTGACCTTCCTTTCCCCGCGCGGGCCACCCCACGAACTGACGTATGGCCAGTAACCTCAGCCTCCATGGAGCAGAGGCATCTCGGCCGCACCGGCCTGCGCGTGTCCCGGATAGGTCTCGGCACCCTCGGCTGGGGCCGGGACACCGACGAGCACGAGGCCGCCGCCTCGCTCAAGGTGTTCTGGGAGGCCGGCGGCTCCCTCGTGGACACCGCGGACGTGTACGGGGACGGGGAGGCCGAGTACCTGCTCGGGCAGCTCGTGGAGGGGCTCGTGCCGCGCCGGGATCTGGTCATCGCCACCAAGGCGGGCAGCGTCCCGGACCCCGACCGGCGCTTCAACGGCTCGCGCGGGCACCTGCTCGCGGCGCTCGACGCCTCGCTCCGGCGGCTGGGCACCGACTACGTGGACCTGTGGCAGGTGCACGCCTTCGACGCGCAGACGCCCCTGGAGGAGACGCTCCAGGCGCTCGACCTCGCGGTCAGCTCGGGCCGGGCCCGGTACGCGGGCATCTCCAACTTCAGCGGCTGGCAGCTCGCCAAGGCCGCGACCTGGCAGCTCGCCGGCGGCGGCAGCCGGACCCGGCTGGCCAGTACGCAGATGGAGTACTCGCTGCTCCAGCGCGGGGTGGAGCGCGAGGTGCTGCCCGCCGCGCGGGACCTGGGGGTGGGCCTGCTGCCCTCCTCGCCGCTGGGCCGGGGCGTGCTCACCGGCAAGTACCGGGAGGGGATGCCCGCGGGCTCGCGCGGGGCCTCCGGGTCGATGGCGGGCTTCGTCGCGCCCTACCTGGACGAGGCGGCGAGCCGCGTCGTGGACGCGGTGCGCACGGCCGCCGACGGTCTCGCGGCCACCCCGCTCCAGGTGGCGCTGGCCTGGGTGCGGGACCGGCCCGGGGTGGTCGCGCCGCTCGTGGGTGCCAGGACCGCGCGGCAGCTGACGGAGGTCCTGTCAGTGGAGACCCTTAGTCTTCCTGACGAGATCTGCCAGGCGCTCGACGACGTGTCGGCGCCCGTGCACCGCTATCCCGATCAGGACTGGAGCACGCTGTGAGTGAGGAGCCGGCACCCGCCGAGGAGACCGAGGAGCCCGGCGCCCGGGGGCCCGCGGCCCCTGCCGTCCCCGAGGCTCCGGAGGACGCGGCGCCCGCCGGAGCGGCCGGGGAGGGCGGGGAGCCCACCGGTGACGGCGGGGGGGCCGAGAGGCGCCTGTCCGAGGCGGAGGCCGAACTGGCCGCCCAGCGTGCCGAGCGGCAGCGGATCGAGGAGCGCAGGGCGGCGCGGGCCGCCCCGGTGGAGGCCGGTACCAAGCTGACCGGCACCGCCGCCGAACTGCTCGCCGCGGTGCGCGCCGTGGAGAGCGGCGCCACTCCCCCGCCGACCTTCGACGCCCCGCGCGAGACGCCCGCCCCGCGCCGTTCGGCCCCCGCGCCGGCGCGGCCGCGTGCCGAGCAGCCGGTGGCCGCGCCGCCGCCCGCCGCCTCCGCTCTCGCGGCCGCCGCCGAGGCCCTGGCGGAGGGCTCCGCGCCCGCCGCGCTCGCGGGCCCGGCCGTACGCGCCCTCGGCGAGGGCGCCGGCCAGGTCCTGCGCGAGGACCCGTGGCAGTTGCTGCGGGTGCCCGGCGTGCGGCCCGAGCAGGCGGACGGCTTCGCCCGCGCGCTGCTGGGCGAGGAGTGCGACCCGGGTGACGAGCGGCGCGGGCGCGCGCTGTGCGTCCGGCTGCTGGAGCAGGCGGCCCGGCTCGGGCACACCGCGCTCGACCTGCCGGCGCTCGTGTCCCAGCTGGCCTCGGCCCGGGTGCCCGGACCCGAGGAGGCCGTGCACGCGGCCGTCGCCGAGGGCGACCTGCTGCTGTTCCAGGACGCCCTGGAGGCGGCGCCCGGGCCCGCCCCCGCCACGCCGGAGGAGGGCGAGGAGCCCCCGAGGCGGCCCGTGCGGGTCCTGGTGGGACTGGAGCGGTACGCCATGGCGGAGGAGTCCCTCGCGGACGCCCTCGGCCGGATCGCGGGCTGCGTGCCGAAGGCGGAGACCGAGGAGGAGGCCGGCTGGGCGCCGGCCGCGCGGGCGGCGGGCGCCTCGGCGGGTGAACTGATCCGGGCCGCGGCGGCCCACGCGCTGGTCCTGCACACCGGCGGGGAGAGCGCCCGCGCCGAGCCCGCGCGGCTGGTCACGGCGGCCCGCGGCCTGGGCCTGCGGGCGTACGCGGCGGCCCACACCGCGCAGGGCCGCCACCGGCTCGCGGCCGACCTCGGCGTGAAGGAGCCCGCGCTCACCGTCGCGGGCCTGCTCTCGGGCGCGCAGGGCCCCGGCCGGGACGCGGAGGGGCAGTTCGCGCTCGACCTGCTCGTCGTCCTGGACGCCCCCCAGCTCGACGTGGAGAGCGCGGCGCTGCTCGCCGAGTCGGTCCCGGACGGGGCCCGGCTGGTGCTGAGCGGCGATCCCGGTGTGCTGGGTTCGGCGGGTCCCGGCCGCGTCTTCGGCGATCTGCTCGCGCTGCGCCGGGCACCGCTCGTCGTCTCCCGCACCCCTGATCCCGGTCCGCTCGGCGAACTGGTCTCGGGGATCGGGGTGGGCGAGCTGGGCGAGGTGGACGCGCCCGGCCGCGAGCTGGTCATGGTGCCGGTCCGCGATCCCGGCGAGGCCGTGCACCGCACGGTGCAGCTCGTGTGCGACTCGGTGCCCCGCGCGCTCGGGGTGCCGGCCGAGGAGACGCAGGTGCTCGTGCCGGGCCACGGCGGGGCGGCCGGTACGCGGGTGCTCAACGCGGCGCTCAAGGAGCGGCTGAACCCGGGTCCCGGCCGCTTCGCGGGCTTCGACCCCGGGGACCGGGTGGCCTACTCGCCGGTGCCGGGCCGTACGGCGCTGGGCCGGGTGGTCGGCGCCGACGAGGCCGGGCTGCGCCTGGAGTGCGAGGGGCTGCCGGTCCATGTGGCCAAGGAGGAGGTGGCGGGGCTGGTGCGGCACGGCTGGGCGGTCACCGCGCACCAGTCGGTGGGCCACCGCTGGCCCGCGGTCGTGGCCGTACTGCCCGGGGACGCGACGCCCGTGCTGACCCGCCCCTGGGTCTACACGGCCTTCGGCCGGGCGGCCCGCCATCTGTCGGTCGTACAGGGCGTGGGCGAGGCGCTGGGCCGGGCCGTGGCCGGGGCCCCGGCGCAGGAGCGCACGACCCGCCTGGCGACGCTGCTGCGGGAACAGGCCGAACCGGCGGCGGCCGGCTGACCCGCACGGGCCCGCACGTCAGGGACGCCCGGGTACGCGCGACAGCGAACGCCCGGCTGGGCCGGCGGCGTCCGCACCCGGCGGATCGCCCGGACCCGGCGGCGTCCGGATCAGCGGATCGCCCGCCGGGCGGGCCGTGGAGGCCCGCCCGGCGGGCGATCCGCGCCGAAAGGTACCGGTCGCGTCAGCTGTCCGAGTCGAGGGCCTCCAGCTCCTCCTCGTCCCCGGCGGCGTCCACCTCGTCGGCGTACCGGCTGCGGGAACGCAGTCCGGGCCGGTGTGAGGGTTCGAAGTCGTCCTCGGGGTCGTCGTCGAAGACGGCGCTCACGTCGAAGCGGCAGATCACCTGCTGGGGATCGGCCTGTTCGAAGGGGGCGTCGAGCCACTCCCCCGGTTCGGCCGGTTCCCCGCCCGCCGCCACCCACAGGGTCGAGTCGCCCTCCTCCAGGCCGAACTCCTTGTGCCGGGAGGCGACCTCGTCGGGCTCGTACTCGCCGAACAGCACGCCGAGCGCGGCGTGCACCCCCGATCCGGGGGCGCTCGGATCGAGGTCGGCGACCCGCTGGGCCTGGGCGAGCAGGAGATCGGGCCGGTCCACCGTGTAGTCCCGGCGGATGAGCACGCTCAGCGCGTGCGGTTCCTCGGGGCCGGTGTACGGCGGGAGGGAGTCCTCGGGGCCGGGAATCTCGAAGGGGGTGACCTCGTCGAAGCGCTCGTACAGCAGCTCGTCGTACGTCTCGGAGGCGGCGGCCAGTTCGTTGAACGCCTGGTAGACGGCCGGGTCGTCCTCGCCCGACCGGTTCTCCACCGCCGCCAGGTGGCGGTCGAGCGCGGCCTTGACCGCCTCGGCGGCGGCACGTACCTCGGCAACCGGGGGCTGCTCAGCATCAGACATAGAGCAGACGCTATCCGTACCGGGCCGCTGCCCGCACAATAGATGCGATGCCGGAATACGAATTCGTCGACGTGTACGTGCCGCGGGGCGTCAGCCGCAAGGACACGACCCGTCTGCTCACAGACCACGCAGAGTACGGACACTGGGAACTGGACCGACTGAGACTGCACCCGGACGGCAGCCGCAGAGTGCGGTTGCGCCGCCGGATCATCCGTCAGCCGAGAGCGACGTGGTGATCCGCCTGCGCGGGCTGAACCCCGCGTACGGGTGACCGGCCGGAAAGGGGCCCCGCGAGTGTCGCGGGGCCCCTCGGCATGCGTACCGCGGCGGCTCAGGCGCCGGCGCGGGCCTTGCGGTAGACCAGGGCGCCCGCGAGCAGCAGGCCCGCGGCGGCAGCGCCCGCCGCGCCGACCGGCAGCTCGCTGCCGGTCTGGGCGAGCTGCGCGTGCGGCTGGGGGGCCTTGACCGCGACCGGCACGACCGGGTGCTCCGGCGCCTTCGGGACCACGTGCTCGGCCGGCGGCTTCGGGGTGCTCGGCTTCTCGGGGGTGACCGGCTTCTCCGGGGTGACCGGGGGCTTCTCCGGCTTGGGCGGCTTGGGCGTCTCGTGGCGCGGCGGGGCGGGGGTCTCCACGTTGGCGCAGTTGTTGCCGAACGCCGGGTTGAGCAGACCGATGACCGAGATGCTGTTCCCGCAGGCGTTCACGGGGACGTCGACCGGGACCTGGGCCTGGTTGCCCGACCCGACCCCGGGGGAGCCGACGGCCGCGCCGCCCGCGTGGGCGCCTCCGCCCCAGCTGTGGCCGCCGCCGGAACCGCGCTCCTCGCCGTAGCCGCCGCCGTGTTGGCCGCCGCCCTTGTGGCCGGCGTGGTGCCCGTTGTCCGCCTGGTGGCGGTCGGCGGAGGTGTTGGCGCAGCCGTTGCCGAACACCGGGTTGAGCAGACCGACGACGTCCACGGTGTTGCCGCAGAGGTTGACCGGAACGTCGACCGGGGCCTGCACGAGGTTGCCCGAGAGGACGCCGGGTGAGCCCACGGCGGCACCCTGCGCACCCGAGTCGGCGTGCGCGTAGCCGCCGGTCACGGCGAGTACGCCGGACGCGGCCGCCACAGTGATCAGGCCTTTACGCGTGACCTGTCGCATAGCAATTCCCTGCCTTTTAAACCTTCTCCGGAGTGCGCACGGCCCGTTGCGCGTGCGCCTGTTGAGACCGGCGGCCCCGGAGCACATGGCGCGCACTCCGGGGCCGCTGGAAAATCAGCCCTCTGGGGGCTGTGGAACAACGTCAGGCGTTGACGCAGGTGTTGCCGAAGGCCGGGTTCAGCAGGCCGATCACGTTGACCGTGTTGCCGCAGATGTTCACCGGCACGTGCACGGGGACCTGGACGATGTTGCCGGAGAGCACACCGGGGGAACCGACAGCGGCACCCTGGGCGCCCGCGTCGGCGGCGGCGAGGCCCGCACCCGCGAGAACGAGACCGCCTGTGGCGGCGACCGTGGCGACGATCTTCTTGATCATGTTTCCTCCTAGTTGGACATGCGATCCCAGCCGCGGACCGCACACCAGTAACGAAGAGGGAGTAATCGAGCTACGACCTGACCGGACCATTCACTCGTACCGGTGGCGGGCGCACAGGTGGACGAATAGCGCGGCCCGGTGGGGCGGGGAGGGCGGGGGGTGTCTCTATGTTCTTCGTCAAGCGTGTGGGCAGCCCTGGCCCGGGTTCGATCTTCTTCGTTGCGCATGAGACTGTCTGGTCGTGCCAGAGATGATGAGTGGGTTGGAGGCGGCCTTGGCTGAGGCGTCGTCTCCTTCATGGGCGCAACGTGTTCGTGCCGGGCGCGACCTTGCTTCCTTCGTTGATGTTCCTGAGGCTGCGGAAGCGCTGGTGGGACTGCTGCTAGACGTCGAGGACACGGCAGTGACCCGGCAGACAGCAGAGGCCCTGGCCCGGGTGGGGACGGTGGCTGCTGTAAGGCTCATTGCTCTCGCGGTTGCCGAAGCTGACGACAACCAGGCTGACTGGATGCAGACCGGGGTGCATGACGCGATCGTGGGAGCGGACGGTGTGCCGAACGTCGCAGCGGCCTGCGCGAACCTCGCCCAGGACCAGGAAGACGCTGTCCGGCGGGCTGCCGCCGATATCTCGGCGTGGGCAGACGGCACAAGGCGTTGACCCTGAATCGACCCGCCTGTGGGCTGGTTCACGCAGCCGTCGCTTGGGGGAGGCGGGGTTCGTAGAAGGTTCCGTCTCTGAGCATGGCGAACAGGACGCTGATGCGTTGGCGGGCGAGGCGGAGGAGTGCCTGGGTGTGCGTTTTCCCGCGGGCTCTTTGTCTGTCGTAGTAGGTGCGTGAGGCGGGGTCGGCGTTCATGCAGGCGAAGGCGGAGAGGAACATGGCGCGTTTGAGCTGCCGGTTTCCGCCTCGGGGGGCGTGTTCGCCGTGGATCGATGTCCCGGACGACTTCGTCGTCGGGGCGAGGCCGGCGTAGGAGGCGAGGTGGGCGGCGCTGGGGAAGCCGGTGCCGTCGCCGACGGTGACCAGCAGGACGGCGGCGGTCCTGACGCCGACTCCGGGCATCGAGGTCAGGACCTGGTGAAGAGGGTGAGCCTCCAGCAAGGTGCTGATCTGCGCTTCCAGCGCTCGGCGCTGGTCGTGGACCGCGGCGAGCGAGGCGGCCAGGGACGGAATGACGATGTCGAGGGTCCCGGTTCCCGGGACCACGACGGTCTGTTCGTCGAGAGCGTCGAAGACCTCGTCGACAAGCCGTGCGGCCATGCGCGGGGCTTTCGGGCGGATTAGTTCGATGAGTCTGCGGCGGCCGGCCTTCCGCAGAGCGGCCGGGGACCCGTGGCGTTCGAGGAGCCAGGTGACGGCCGGGTGGTCCAGTCGGGGCCCGAATACGCGCTCCAGTGACGGGTGGAACTGGGTGAGCAGGCCGCGTATCCGGTTGCTGGTGCGGGTGGCTTCGGCGGCGAGGTCCTGGTCGAAGCCGGTCAGCACCGTGAGCTCGGCGGTGATCTCGTCGGTCAGCTCCAGCGAGCGCAGGACGTGCGGCATGGTGCGGGCGGCGTCCGCGATCACCGCCGCGTCCTTCGCGTCCGTTTTTGCCTCGCCCGGATAGAGGTCGGCGATCCGCCGCATCGCGAGTCCGGGCAGGTAGGCGACCTCGCAGCCCGCGTCCCGGGCGACGGTCAGCGGCAGGGCACCGATCGAGGCGGGCTGGTCCACGATCACGAGCACGGTGCCGAACTTGGCCTTGAGCTTGTCGAAGACGGCCCGGAGCTTCGGTTCGCTGTTGGGCATCGCCTTGTCGAAGACCTTCTTCCCGGCCGGGGTCAGCCCGTGACCGTGATGGGCCGTCTTGCCGACGTCCATCCCGAGGAAGACGCCTATGCCTTCGGTGTCTAACATCGCACCCTTCCACAGGTGTTGACCGTGCCGGCCAGGGTCGTGGCACCGTGCTCGCGCATCCACGTTATGCAGACCTGCCGCCCACGTCTCTGTCCGACGTTGCGCCGGACCGGGCGGTGGCCGGGTCTCTCATCAGCGTCTCTGACGGCACCTGCCGGACCCGGCGACACCACCCCCCAGGTCATCCGTTCGACAGAGGGGACACAGTCATACCGAGCCCGGAGGCCAGCGGCCCCATTGCAGGGCCGCGAAAAACATAACGGGGGAGGCCGTGGGCGCGCGCACGGGAACGGGCGGGCCGCGCACCGAAGCGCGCGGCCCGCCCGTTCCCCGCCGACGAGGGCGGTGGCTCAGCCGCCCTCGTCCGGGCGGCGGCGGGTGTTCAGGAGGCGTCGAGGAAGCGGTCGAGGACGCGGACGCCGAACTTCAGCCCGTCCACCGGTACCCGCTCGTCCACGCCGTGGAACATCCCGGCGAAGTCCAGCTCGGGCGGGAGCTGGAGCGGCGCGAAGCCGAAGCAGCGGATGCCGAGGTCGTCGAAGGACTTCGCGTCGGTGCCCGCCGAGAGCATGTACGGCACGGCCTTGGCGATCGGGTCCTCGGCGCGCAGCGCGAGCTGCATCGCGTCGACGAGGGCGCCGTCGAAGCTCGTCTCCAGGGCCTTGTCCGCGTGCACGTCCTCGCGGCGCACGCGCGGGCCGAGGACGCGGTCGAGGTCGGCCAGGAACTCCTCCTCGTACCCGGGCAGGAAGCGGGCGTCGACGTGGGCGGTGGCCTCGCCGGGGATGACGTTGACCTTGTAGCCGGCGCCGAGCTGGGTCGGGTTGGCGGTGTTCTTCAGGGAGGCCCCGATGAGCTTGGCGATGCCGCCGAGCTTGGCGAGGGTGCCGTCCATGTCCTCGGGGTCGAGTTCGGTGCCGAGGGCGTCGCCGAGTTCGTCCAGGAAGTGGCGCAGCGTCTTGGTGACCCGGATGGGGAACTCGTACCGGCCCAGGCGGCCGACGGCCTCGGACAGTTCGGTGATCGCGTTGTCCTTGTGGATCATCGATCCGTGTCCGGCGGTGCCGTCCACGGTGAGCTTCATCCAGTGCATGCCCTTCTGGGCCGTCTCCACGAGGTAGAGCCGCAGCCGCTCGTTGACGGTGAAGGAGAAGCCGCCGACCTCGCCGATCGCCTCGGTGACGCCCTCGAACAGGTCGGGGTGGTTGTCCACGAGGTGCCGCGCGCCCCAGGTACCGCCCGCCTCCTCGTCGGCGAGGAAGGCGAGGACGACGTCGCGCGGGGGCTTGCGGCCGGTGCGCAGCCGGTCGCGCACGACCGCGAGGGTCATCGCGTCCATGTCCTTCATGTCGACCGCCCCGCGTCCCCACACGCAGCCGTCGGCGACCTCCCCGGAGAAGGGGTCGTGCGTCCAGTCCGCGGCGTTGGCCGGGACGACGTCGGTGTGCCCGTGGATGAGCAGCGCGGGCCGCGAGCGGTCCTCCCCCTCGATCCTGGCGACCGTGGAGGCGCGGCCCGGGTGGGATTCGAAGATCTTCGGTTCGAGGCCGACCTCGGCCAGCTTCTCGGCGACGTACTCGGCGGCGGCGCGCTCACCGGGCCCGGAGTGGTCGCCGTAGTTGCTGGTGTCGATCCGGATCAGGTCCCGGCAGAGGTCGACGACCTCGTCCTGACCGGAGACGGCCCTGCCTGTGCTCGGCTCGCTCACGCTTGTTCCTCCGCGGTCGCTCGTGTGGTTGCCCCCATCCTCGCGCGCCCCTCCCCCGGACCCAAAGGCCGCCCACCCCACGTCACGCGCCGTTCACACGCCCCGGGCGGGTGATCGGGGCCCCTGAAATGTTTGCTATGGTTTTCCACGTCGCCCAGGCCACCGGCCAGGCGGCAGACACCTTGTCCGGGTGGCGGAATGGCAGACGCGCTAGCTTGAGGTGCTAGTGCCCTTTATCGGGCGTGGGGGTTCAAGTCCCCCCTCGGACACCAGAGCGTTCCGCTCGAAGACCCCAGATCGGCGATCTGGGGTCTTCTTCGTGTGTCCCGCCCCGGCCGTCCGGTGCGCTGCCCGTCGCTTCCCGTCTCACTCAGGGCCCCCGGCTGCATAGATGCATCGGACATTGATATAAAGCTTAGGTGACTGAGCAACGTGAACCGAGGGCGTGCCGTACCGGCAGCGCCCCGCGCGGGCTCGTCATCCGGACGCTCTTTTCCGTGCGGCCCAGCCCCGGGCCCACGAGCGCACCTCGGCTACTGCCACGACCGACGGGCCTCCTTGCGGCCCCGTGCCATGACAGCCGTCCGATCTGTACTTCCAGGCGTCGTCGGATGTCGCAGCGCGCGCGTACCGATTAGCCCCCGTGAGCGCCCTTCCGGCGCTCCTCCTCTTCCTACTGAAGCCGGCTGTCGGCCAGTCGGTCCCCCGAACGGGCCATGCGCCGCTTCCTGCGGCGACGTCGCACGCCTGCCGGGCCTTGCTTCCATAACGTAACCACTGCCGTCTTGCGGACGGTTCCATCACCGAGCCACGGCATGCCCCGGGGCCCTGTTCGTGCTGCCCGGCCCCGTGCGGTCCGGGCCGGCCGCGGGGTCCGCGTGCGCCTGCCCGGGGTTCGGTGTGCCCGCCCATGGCCAGGGAGTAGCACGACCCATGCACCTTCTTGTCAAAGGGATTCAGCACCAGCTCAGCGGTGAAGTTCTCGTCCCCAACTCCAAGTACCACGCGCATCGCGCGCTGATCCTCGCCTCGCTCGCCGAGGGGGTCAGCCGTGTCCACGGGCTGTCGGACGCCCGGCATGTCCAGTACACCGTGCAGTTGCTGCGCGGACTGGGGGTGAAGATCGCCACGGAGGGTGACACCTTCGTGGTGCACGGTCTGGGCGGTCGCTACCGTCCGCGCCGCGCGGCCGTCTCGGCCGGTTCCTCCGGCACCACGCTCTATTTCATGATCGGCCTGGCCTCGCTGTCGGACCGCCCCGTCTCGGTGACCGGCCAGAAGTACTTCCGGCGCCGTCCGGTGGGCCCCCTCCTGGACGCGCTGCGCCAGATGGGCGTACGGCTGGAGTCCGCGGACGACTGCCCTCCCGTGCACGTCCAGGACCACCGGCCCGACGGCGGCCACGTGCGGATCGCCGGCACCCTGTCGCAGTGGATCTCGGGGCTCATCCTGCTCGCGCCCTTCGCGACCGGGCCCACCACCATCGAGGTGAAGGGCGAGCTGAACGAACGCTCCTATCTGGAGCTGACCGTCGCGATGATGAAGCAGTTCGGTCTCGACGTCACCGTGTCCGACGACTGGCGCCGCTTCGACGTGCGGCCCGGTCAGTCGGCGGTGGCGACCGAGCTGACGCTGCCCCCGGACATCGGCTCGGCGGCGTTCGGGATCGCCGCGGCCGCCCTGCACCCCTCCGACGTCCTGCTCAAGGGCCTGAACCGGCTGGAGGGCGGGCCCGCCGACCATCCCGAGTTCCACTTCCTGGACATCGCGCGCGCCATGGGCGTACCGATGGAGCTGGACGAGGCGGCGGGCGGGGTGCGTATCCAGCAGGAGCGGCCGGAGCTCAAGGGCGTCTCGGTGGACTGCCGGGACGTGCCCGACATGCTGCCGATCCTCTCGACGCTCGGTTCCTTCGCGTACGGCGAGTCGGTGTTCCACAACATCGCGCACACCCGGCTCAAGGAGTCGGACCGGGCCGCCGCGATGCTCCAGCTCAACGCGATGGGCGGGGACCTGGAGCTGGACGGGGACGCGCTGCGGGTACGGGGCGTGGAGGGGCTTCTCGGCGCGAAGCTGTCCTCCTTCAACGACCACCGCGTCCTCATGTCGCTGGCCGTGGCCTCCTCGCGGGCCCGGGGCCACTCGACGCTCACCTATCCGAACGCCTACCGCATCTCGTACCCGGCCTTCCTCGACGCGATGAACACCCTCGGGCTGCCGATGAGCGTCGAGGACGGGCCGGCGCCCTCGGGGCGGGGGGCGGGGCGGCGGCTGGAGAAGGAGGTCACGAAGCCGGACCTCGCGGCGCGGATCACCCTGCCCGAGTGGCTGCGCCGGCGGGCGCTGAGCCGCCCGCACGACACCGCCGTGGTGGACGTGGGGCCCGGCCAGGACACGACGGTGACCTGGCGGGAGCTGCACGAGCGGGTCGAGCGGACCGCCGCGCTGCTGCTGCGCCTGGGCGTGCGGCCGGGTGAGAACGTCGCCTACCAGCTGCCCAACCGGGCCGAGTTCGTGGTGCTCTCGCTGGCCGCCCTGCGGGTCGGGGCGGTGTGCTGCCCGGTCATCCCGTTCTTCCGGGAGCGGGAGATCGGCTTCGTGCTGCGCCGCTCGAAGGCGCGGGTCCTGGTCGTCGCCGACCGGTACCGCTCGCGGCGCCCCGCCGAGGAGGTGCTGGGGCTGGACGCCGGGGACCTGGGCGCGTTGGAGCAGCTGGTCGTGGTGTCCGAGGAGGGCGGCCCCGCGCTGCTGCCCGAGGCGCCCGCGGGCGGCCCCGAGCTGCACGACTGGGAGAAGGCGCTCGCCGAGACGGAGATCGACCGCGAGGCGCTGGACGCCGTCGTACCGACTCCTGCGATGACGGCACAACTGCTGTTCACCTCGGGGACGACCGGGGAGCCGAAGGGCGTCACCCAGCCCTCGCGGAATCTGGTGCGGGCCGTCTCGATGGAGGCGCGTCACCTGGGGCTGAACGCCGGGGACGCGATCTGGGTGCCCTCCCCGCTCGCCCACCAGACCGGTTTCCTGTACGGGATGACGCTCGCGCTGGTGCTGGGCGTGCCGCAGATCCTGCAGGCGGAGTGGGACGCGAAGCGGGCGCTGGCGTCGCTCAACGCGCACGGGGCGACCTTCGTGCAGGCGGCGACGCCCTTCCTGTCGGATCTGGTCAAGGCGGTCGAGGAGGGCGGGGAGGTGCCGCGCAAGCTGCGCATCTTCGTGGCGACCGGGGCGACGGTGCCGCGCGGGCTCGCGGAGCGGGCCGGGCGGGTGCTGGGCGCCGACGTGTGCGGGGCCTTCGGGACGACCGAGACCTGCCTGGGCGCGCTGTCGGCGCCGGGTGACGAACCGGCGCAGCGCTGGGGTTCGGACGGCCGTGCGCTGGAGGGCATCGAGCTGCGGATCACCGACGACCAGGGGCGGGTGCTGCCCGCCGGGGTCGAGGGGAACTACGAGATCCACTCGCCGACGGTGTTCGACGGGTACCTGGACCGGCCCGATCTGACGGCGGAGGTGTTCACCGAGGACGGCTGGTACCGCACCGGTGACCTCGCGACGCTCGACTCCTCGGGGTATCTGCGGATCACCGGGCGGGTCAAGGACGTCATCAACCGGGGCGGGGAGAAGATCCCGGTCGCGGAGATCGAGCAGTTGCTGTTCGCGCATCCGGCGGTGGAGGACGTCGCGGTCGTGGCGATGCCCGATCCCCGGCTCGGTGAGCGGGCCTGCGCGTTCGTGGTGTTCGCCGAGGGGGCGGAGCTGTCCTTCGCGGATATGCGGGCGTATCTCGACGGGCATCAGGTGGCGAAGCAGTACTGGCCGGAGCGGCTGGAGCCGGTCGGCCTGCTGCCGCGCAACCCGGTCGGCAAGGTGCAGAAGTTCGAACTGCGGGAGCGGGCGAGAGCGCTGCGTCCGCAGGAGGCGTGAGCGGTGCCGGGGCGGGTGGGCGGGGTCCGCGGGCCGCTGCCCGCCCGTCCCGGCACCGCGGTCGCGTCCGGTGGCGTGCGGGGTGCCCGTACGCCGCCATCACCACACGGAAGACGGAAGACAGAGGCAGCACATGAGTGACGATCAGTCCTTCGACGGGCTCCGCACCCGGGTCGCGCAGTGGGTGGAGGGTCCCGGCGAGCGCTGGGCTGAGCGCATCGAGGAGACCGGCGAGGTCCCCGAGGCGCTGTGGGCCGAGCTGAACGAGCTGGGCTTCCTGCGGATCGCCGCCCCGGTGGAGTACGGCGGGCACGGGCTCGCGTTCTCGCGCTGGATGGAGCTGATGGAGATCTTCTCCCGCTCCCACGGCTCCATCCGGATGATCGTGCACGTCGTGAACGGGATCTGGCGGTCGATGGACGGCCACGCCACCGAGGAGCAGCGCAAGCGTTTCGTGATCCCCTCGGTCACCGGGGAGATCAAGATCGCCTTCACGCTGACCGAGCCGGGCAACGGCACGGGCGCGGACATCACGACGTCCGTGGTGCGCGAGGGTGACACGTACTACCTGTCGGGCCGTAAGCACCTGATCACCTTCGGGGTGCGCTGCGACTACTACCTGCTGGCGGCACGGGTGGAGGGCAGCACGGGGCACGAGGGGACGGTGGCGCTGCTCGTGCCGAGGAACGCCGAGGGCGTCACGGTCGAGGACACCTCGAACACGATGGGGGTCACGGGCACCGACCACGCCTCGCTGACCTTCGAGCGCACCCCGGTCCCGGTCGACCACCGGCTCGGGGCCGAGGGCGAGGGGCTGGAGGTGTTCCTCGGGGGGTTCCTGACGCCCTCGCGGATCTCGGTCGCGATGAGCTGTGTGGGACTCGCCGAGCGGGCGCAGCAACTGGCCGTGGACTACGCCCGAAACCGGGTGACCTTCGGCAAGGCGCTGACCGGGCGGCAGGCCATCCAGTTCATGCTCGCCGAGAACGCCGCCGACATCGAGGCGGCCAAGCAGCTCGTACTGCACGCGGCGCGGCGTTTCGAACAGGGCGCCGAGGACGCGTCGATGCAGTCCTCGATGGCGAAGATGCACGCCGTGACGATGCTGACCAACGTCACCGACAAGGCGCTCCAGATCCACGGCGGTCTGGGCTACTGGAAGTCTCAGAAGATCGAGCGGGTCTACCGCGACGCGCGCGCCCAGCGTTTCGAGGAGGGCACCAACGAGGTGCAGAAGGCCGTGGTCTTCCGCGAGGTGCTGCGCCGTACGCCCGCCGTCGAGAACGCCCGCTGAACTCCCGCTGAACTTCCGCTGAACTTCCGCTGAACTCCCGCAAGCGAAAAGCAGATTGAGGTATGGCTCCTATGAGCACTGAGCACTCCACCCAGCCGGCGGGCGAACGCGTCTCGCTGATCACCGGGGCCTCCCGGGGCATCGGCCGGCAGCTCGCGCTGACGCTGGCCCGGCGGGGCGGCACCGTCGTCGTCAACTACAAGAAGAACCAGGACCTCGCGGAGAAGACGGTCGCCGACGTCGAGGAGGCCGGCGGCAAGGGCTTCGCGGTGCGGGCCGACGTCGAGAGCGCCGAGGGCGTCAAGGCGCTGTTCGACGAGGTGGCGCGGCGCTGTGGGCGCCTCGACGACTTCGTGTCCAACGCGGCGGCGAGCGCCTTCAAGAACATCGTGGACCTCGGCCCGCACCACCTCGACCGCTCGTACGCGACGAACCTGCGGCCCTTCGTGCTCGGCGCGCAGGAGGCGGTGAAGCTCATGGACCGGGGCGGCCGGATCGTCGCGCTGTCCTCCTACGGTTCGATCCGCGCCTATCCGACGTACGCGACGCTCGGCGCGATGAAGGCCGCGATCGAGGCGTGGGTGCGGTACATGGCGGTGGAGTTCGCGCCGTACGGCATCAACGTGAACGCGGTCAACGGCGGTCTGATCGACTCGGACTCGCTGGAGTACTTCTACAACGTCAAGGGCATGCCCGACATGCAGGGCGTCCTGGACCGTATTCCGGCCCGCCGTCCGGGCACCGTCCAGGAGATGGCCGACACGATCGCCTTCCTGCTGGGCGAGGGCGCGGGGTACATCACCGGGCAGACCCTCATGGTGGACGGCGGACTGAGCGTCGTGGCGCCGCCGTTCTTCGCCGACGCGGGGCCGGAGCTGACGCTGCCGCCGCGCCCCACCCGCGAGGGCTGAGGCCCCCGCGCCCCGTCGCCGGGCCGGCCGCGACCGCGGCCGGCCCGCTTCCCCGTCCGGCGCCGCGGTTTCCCCGCCGGGCCGTCCGCCATCCCTGATCCCTTCGGACCCGAGGAGAGGGACCCGACCGTGTTCGACCACGTCTTCCGCCCCGGCGCGATCGGTGGGCTCGTCCTGCCGCACCGCGTCGTCATGGGCGCCATGCACCTCAACCTCGAAACGCTCGACGACGGCGGCGAGGCGCTGGCCGCGTTCTACGCGGAGCGCGCGCGGGGCGGTGCCGCCCTGCTGGTGACCGGCGGGACGGCGGTGAGCGCGGCCGGTGCGGGCGGGCCCTCGTACGGGATCGTGGACGATCCGGGGCACCGGGCCGCGCTGGCGCGTACGGCGGCCGCGGTGCGCGAGGCGGGCGGCCGGATCGCGCTCCAGCTCTTCCACGCGGGGCGGTACGCCCTGCCGGGGGCGCCGGGAACGGACGGCGGAGCGCCCTTCGCGCCCTCGGCCGTCCACAGCCGGTTCGCGCGCGCGACGCCGAGGGAGCTGACGGGACAGCAGGTCCTCGCGACGGTCGAGGACTTCGCGCGGGCCGCGCGTACCGCCCGGGAGCTGGGCTTCGACGCGGTCGAGGTGATGGGCTCCGAGGGCTATCTGATCAACCAGTTCACGGCGCCGCTCACCAACCGGCGCACCGACGAGTGGGGCGGGGACCCGGTACGGCGGCTTCGTTTCCCCCTCGCGGTGGCCGCCGCCGTACGGGAGGCGGTGGGTCCCGGTTTCCCGGTGCTGTTCCGGATGTCGGGCGCCGATCTGGTCGAGGACGGCACCCCGGCCGAGGACACGGCGGCCCTCGCCGTGGCCCTCGTCCAGGCGGGGGTGGACGCCCTCGCGGTGGGGATCGGCTGGCACGAGTCGCCGGTGCCCACGGTGCAGGCGCAGGTGCCGCCCGGGACCTGGGCCGGGTACGCGAGGAACGTGAAGCGGGCGCTGCGCGCGGCCGGCCGGCCCGCAGTGCCGGTCATCGCCTCGAACCGCTACAACCGGCTCGCCCAGGTCGAGGAGGTGCTGGCGGGCGGCGAGGTCGACTTCGTGGCGCTGGCCCGGCCCTTCCTCGCGGACCCGCAGATCGTCGCGAAGTCCCGGGCCGGCCGTACCGAGGCGGTGGATCTGTGCATCGCGTGCAACGAGGCGTGCGTCGACCGGTCCTTCGGCAGCGAGCCGGTGTCCTGCCTGGTCAATCCGCGCAGCGGCCACGAGAGCGAGTTCCCGGCGCGGCTGCCCTCGCCGCTCCGGCGCGGCCGGTACGCGGTGATCGGGGCGGGCCCGGCCGGTCTTGAGGCGGCGCGCACGCTGGCGCGTCTGGGCCAGCGGGTCGAGGTGTTCGAGGCGCGGCAGGAGGTGGGCGGGCAGTTCCGGCTGGCCGCGCTCGTGCCGGGCAAGGCGGAGTTCGGCGAGACGGTACGGCACCACGTGCGCGAGCTGGCCGAGCTGGGCGTGGAGGTGCGTCTCGGGCACCGGGTCGGACACCGGGACCTGCCCTTGCTGCGGTCCCTGGACGGGGTCGTCCTGGCCACCGGGGTGCTCGCGCGGCGGCCCGAGCTGCCGGGGCTCGCGCTGCCGCACGTCCTCGACTACCACCAGGCCTTCGCCGATCCGCAGGCGCTCGGTGCCCGGGTCGCGGTGATCGGCGGGGGCGGGATCGCGGTGGACCTCGCGCATCTGCTGACCGCCGGTCCCCACACGAAGGCCACCCCGGAGCGGTTCCTGTCCTCGCACCCGCTCACGGCGGGCGGCGGGGTGGCGTTCGCCCCTCCTCCCCCGCGCGCTCCCGTCCGCGAGGTGACCCTCATGCGGCGGGGCGGGCGCGTGGGCCAGGGCATCGGGCCCAGTACCCGCTGGGTGGTGATGGGGGAGCTGCGCGCGGCCGGGGTGCGGCTGCTGACCGGGATCTCGTACGAGGAGATCACCCGTGAGGGGGTCGTGGTGCGTAACGCGGCGGGCGCCGCCGAACTCGTCGCCGCCGACCACGTGGTGCTCGCCTCCGGTCAGGAGGCGGAGCGGGACGTGGCCCAGCTGCTGGAGCGGGCCGGGGTCCCGTACGAGGCGGCGGGCGGGGCGGCCGGCACCGAGGCGCTCAACGCGGTGCGTGCCACGGCCGAGGGCTTGCGCGCGGCGCACCGGCTGCTCGGGCGGCGCCGGGCGCGGGCGGGCGGTTAGCCGTTCCGTGCGCCCGGACCGGCCGACCGCGCGCACGGCAGAAGTTTTCGATCACGCCCCGGGCACCGGTCCTGGGCGAGCAGGAGGAGTTCCGTGCAGAACAAGCAACAAGTCGTGGTGACGGGCTTCGGCGCGCTCACCCCGGTCGGCAACGACCGGGAGAGCACCTGGCAGGCGCTTCTCGCGGGCAGGTCGGGCATCGCCCCGATCTCGCGCTTCGACGCGGTGGGGCTGCCCACCACGATCGCCGGTGAGGTGAAGGGCTTCGATCCCTCGGCGCTGCTGGACCGCAAGCGGGAGCGGCGGTCGGCGCGCTTCTCGCAGCTCGCGGTCGCGGCGGCCAGGGAGGCCGTGGCGGACGCCTCGCTGACGGTCGGCGCGGCGCAGGGCGGCGTGGACGCGGAGCGGGTCGGCGTCGTCCTGAACAACGCGGTCGCCGGGATGGACGGCGTGGAGGCGGCGGTGGACCAGCTGCACGCCGATCCGCGCACCATCTCGCCGTACTTCGTGTCCTCGGTCATCCCGAACATGCCGGCCTGTGAGGTCGCGATCGATCTGGGGGTGCGCGGTCCGGTCACGGCGAGCGCGCTGGCCTGCGCGAGCGGGATCTACGCGCTGCTGGAGGCGCGCCGGCTGATCCTGTCCGGGGAGGCCGACGTGGTGCTGGCGGGCGGGACCGACTCGGCGATCACCCGGGTCATGTTCCAGGGGCTGTCGAACATGGGCGCCCTCTCGAAGCGCAACGACGACCCGGCGCGGGCCAGCCGCCCCTTCGACGCGGACCGGGACGGTTTCGTGTTCGGCGAGGGCGCCGTCGTCTGCGTCCTGGAGTCCGCCGGGCACGCGGCCGCGCGCGGCGCGCGGGCCTACGCGGAGGTCGCGGGCGGGGCGCTCACCTCGGACGCCTTCCATGTGAGCGCGCCCGATCCGACGGGGGCGGGCGCGGTGTCGGCGATGCGCCGGGCGCTGGTCTCGACGGGCACGGAGGCGAGCGACGTGGACTACGTCTGCGCGCACGGCACGAGCACCCGGATCAACGACCTGATGGAGACGAAGGCGATCCGCGAGGTGTACGGGGCGCACGCCTACGACCTCGCGGTGAGTTCGCCGAAGTCGATGGTGGGCCACCTCATCGGGGCGGCCGGAGCGCTGTCCGCGATGGTCGCGGCCCTCGCCATCCGGGACGGTGTCGTGCCGCCCACCATCAACCTGGACACCCCGGGCGAGGAGTGCGACCTCGACTACGTGCCGCACACCGCCCGCAAGACCGATGTACGCGCGGCCGCCGTCAACGCCTTCGGCTTCGGCGGGCAGAACTGCGTCGCCGTGCTGAGAGCCGTCTGAGGCCGCAGCCACCATGGAGATACGGATATGAACACCACCCCCGCCTACGACCCCTCCGCCTTCCGGGACGTGTTCGAGCAACGGTTCACGTACTGGGCCGGGTTCGAGCGCAACACGCACCGCTACGCGCGCTCGGTCGCGCTGTCCGACCCGGCCACGGGCCGCAGTTGGAGCTACGCCGAACTGGGCGCGGAGGTCGAGCGGCTGGCCGCAGGTCTCGCCGCCTCGGGGGTCGGCCCCGGCGACCTCGTCGCCTACCAGCTGTTCAACGGGCCGGAGTTCGCCCTGCTCTACCTGGCGACGCAGCGGCTGGGGGCGGTCGGCTCGCCGGTCAACTTCCGCCTCGCGCCGGGTGAGACGGCGCACGTGCTGGACACCGGCCGGCCCGCCGTCTTCGTGTACGACACCTCGGTCGCCGAGTCGGCGGGCCGGGCGCTGGAGCTGGCCGGGCACGCGCCGAAGCTCGTGGTGCACGTGCCCTCGGGACAGGACGGGGACCATCCGCTCGCCTCCTCGGTGCCCTTCGTGCAGCTCGCCGAGCGGGGCGCGGGGCAGCCGCTGCCGGCCGCGCCCTCGGGCGGGATCTACGCGGAGACGACCCGGCTGTACACCTCGGGCACGACGGGGATGCCGAAGGGGGTGCCGCTCAACAACGCGGTCGAGGTGCTGTCGGCGCACGACGTGATCATGCACTTCCCGCTGTCGCCGCAGGACCGGACCCTCAACATGTCGCCGTGGTTCCACCGGGGCGGGCTGTACTCGGGCGGGCCCAACCCGGTGTTCTACGTGGGCGGCGAGGTGGTGCCGTTGCGGCACTTCGACGCGGACGTGGTGCTCGACCTCGTGCAGGAGCGGCGGATCACCTTCCTGATCGGCGCGCCCACCAACCTGGAGCGGCTGGCCGACGCGCAGGAGCGCGCGCCCCGCGACCTGTCCTCGCTGCGCGGCATCGTGACGATGGGCGCCCCGCTGGACCGCGCGGCCTGCCTGCGCTACCAGGAGACGCTGACCCCGGCGATCTTCAACGGGTACGGCACGACGGAGGCGTTCTGGAACACCTTCCTGCGCCCCGCCGACCTGCCGGAGCACGCGGGCAGCGCGGGCCGGGCCTGCACGGACGACGACGTGGCCGTGGTGAAGGTGTACGAGGGGCGGCGCGCGGCCCCCGACGAGCTGGTGGCGAAGGACGGCCAGGAGGTCGGCGAGGTCATCGTGCGCTCCCCGAAGTCGGGCTACGGCTACGTCGGCCGGCCCGAGGAGCAGGCGGAGAACTTCCGGGACGGCTGGCTGTACATCGGGGATCTGGCGACCTGGGACGCCGACGAGTACGTGACGATCGTGGGCCGGCGGGACGACATGATCCTCTCGGGCGGCGAGAACGTGCACCCCGTGCAGGTCGAGGAGGTGCTCAACGAGCATCCCGGGATCGCCGACTCGGCCGTCGTGGGCGCGCCCGATCCCGAGTGGGGGCAGCTCGTGACGGCGTACGTCGTGCGCAAGGACCCCTCGCTGACGGTCGGGGACTGCGAGAAGCACGCCAGGGCGCATCCGATGCTCGCGGCCTACAAGCGGCCGCGCGCCTACCGGTTCGTGGACGCGCTGCCGGTGACCTCGACCGGCAAGAAGGTGCACTTCCGGCTGCGGGAGCAGGTCGCGCGGGACCTCGCGGACGGGCTGCTGGAGCGGGTCCGGTAGGGGCGGGGCGGGAGGCGGTCGGGACGGGGCCGTCGCCGAGGCGGCGGGCCCCGTCCCGACCCCGCGCCGCCCTCCCCGGTCAGGGCCGCTACCGCACCCGCGTCCGCCTCTTCGGCGGCGGGCCGCCCGCCGCGAGCGGGGAGCGGGCCAGTTCGACGACTCCGGCGGCGATCAGGGCGACGGAGAGCAGTTCGGGGACGAGCCACCAGCCGGTGCGCAGGTGCTCGTCGAAGAGGAAGACCCCGTAGGCGATGCTGATGAGCGCGTCGCCGAGGGTCAGCATCGGCTGGGAGGCGGCGAGCGAGCCGGCCTGGAGCGCGTTCTGCAGCAGGAACAGCGCGCCGACTCCGGCCACCGCCGTCCCGTACAGCTGCCAGGACGAGAACAGGGCGCCGACCGAGCCGCCGCCCTCCAGCCGGGCGAGGGCGTCCTTCATGAGGGCGGCGGTCAGGGCGTAGGAGCACGCGGCGGCGAGGCCGAGCAGCGCGGCCCGCGGATTGCCGCGGACACCCAGGGCCAGGAAGATCAGTACCGCCTCGAAGACCGCCGTGGCGATCAGGGCGGGCACCCACACCAGGCCGTGGACCTGTTCGGTGCCGCCGGAGGGCGCGGCGCTGCCCATGCCGAGCGCGAGCCCCACGGTGACCGCGGCGGCCCCGGCCCAGATCTTCGCGGGGAGCCTGACCCGGAACATGTGCCCGGCCAGCAGCAGCGTCGCGGGCAGTTCGACGACGAAGATCGGCTGGACGACGGCGATGGGGCCGGTGGCGAGGGCGACGGCCTGGCACACGGCGGCGACCAGCACCATGCCGATTCCCGCGAGCCACACCTTCTGCCGCAGGAGTTTCCCGATGAGCGACAGCCGCAGAGCGTCACTGTCGGGCACGGTCGCGGCGGCCCGTCGTTGCAGGACGGAGGCGGAGCCGTTGCTGACGGCGGTGAGTACGGCGAACAGGACACTGATCACTCGACCATCATGCGGGTGGAGTGTCCGGGAAGCCGCCGGTGGGGGGCCGCGTGGCAGGGTGGAGGTGCGGGCGTGTGGCCCGCGACCTGTGAGGAGACGGTGATGGGTGAGCTGATTCTGGTGCGGCACGGCGAGACGAGCTGGAGCCGGACCATGAAGCACACCAGCTGGACGGAGCTGCCGCTGACGGCGGCGGGTGAGGAGCAGGCGCAGGCCGTCGCTCCCCTGCTGGCCTCGCGGCGGGTGTCGCTGACGGTGACCAGTCCCATGGAGCGGGCGGTGCGCACGGCGGAGCTGGCGGGGCTGAACCCCACCTTCACCGACCCCGATCTGGTCGAGTGGGACTACGGGGCGTACGAGGGCGTCACGACGGTCGAGATCCACCAGGAGCGGCCCGACTGGGACCTGTGGCGCGACGGGGTCGCCCAGGGGTCGCCGGAGCATCCGGGCGAGTCCCCGCGGCAGGTGGGCGAGCGGGCCGACCGGGTCCTGGCGAAGGTGGACCGGGCGCTGCGCGACGCCGACCTCGACGGGCGGGGCGGCGACGTGGTCCTGGTCGGGCACGCGCACTTCCTGCGGGCCCTCACCGCGCGCCGGCTGGGCCTGGACGTGGCCTCGGGCGCGCTGTTCCGTCTGGACACGGGTTCGGTGAGCCGGCTGGGCACGGAACACGGGCGACCGGTCGTCTCGGCGTGGAACGTGACGACGCCCGAACGGTGGTGAGCGCGCCCGTCCCCGGCCGCGGCGGGGCGCGCGGACCGGGGGGGGAGCCGATAAGGGGCGCGAGGGGCCGGCAGGTCCGATAAGGGGCGCGCCGGGGCAGACCCCGACGATTGGGCGGCAAGCGTCTAGCGTGTCCGGGAAGGGGCCCGCGAGTGCGGAGGCAGTCCGGGGGCCCGCACCACGGTGAAGGAGTGCGGACATGAAGATCGCGGTCGTCGGCGGTACCGGCCTGATCGGCACCAAGGTCGTCGCCCATCTGCGGGCGGGCGGTCACGACGCGGTGGCGCTGGCGCGGGCCACGGGCACCGACGTCCAGGCGGGCACGGGGCTGCTGCCGGATCTGGAGGGCGCCGACGTGTGCGTCAACCTGACGAACTCGCCGACCTTCGACGCGGCCTCCGTGGACTTCTTCCGCACCTCCATGGACAACATCCTCCAGGCGGGTCTGGACGCGGGGGTGCGGCACCAGTTGCTCCTGTCGATCGTCGGCGTGGATCAGGTCCCCGACCTCGACTACTACCGGGCGAAGACGGTGCAGGAGGAGGTCCTCAAGCAGGGGCCCGCGCCCTGGTCGATCGTGCGGGCGACACAGTTCTTCGAGTTCGTGGAGAGCCTCATGTCGTACACGACCGAGGGCGAGGTCGTGCGTCTGCCCTCCACCCCGCTCCAGCCGATCGCCGCGGCCGACGTGGTGGAGGCGCTCGTGGAGACGGCCCTGGGCGGCCCCACCCGGTCCACTCTCGATGTCGCGGGCCCCGAGGTGCACCCGCTGGACGAGCTGGGCCGCCTCACGCTCGCGGCCCGGCCGGACGGCCGCACGGTGGTCACCGACGACGCGGCGGGCCTGTTCTCCGCCGTCCCCGGCGCGGTGCTGACCGCCGGCCCGGACGCGCGCGTCGCCCCGACCCGGTACGGCGACTGGCTCCGCGACGCCTGACGGCACAATGGGCCCATGGCCCGTCGCAGAACCCCCCGCCCCCTCTCCGCCCCCGCCGTGCCCTCCGCGTGCCCGTGCGGGGTGCCCGGCGCCCCGTACGCGGAGCACTGCGGCCGGTTCCACGCCGGGCGGGCCGCCGCCCCCACCGCCGAGGCCCTGATGCGCTCGCGCTACAGCGCCTTCGCGGTGCGCGACGAGGCGTACCTGCTGCGCACCTGGCATCCCGGCACGCGCCCCGCCCGGGTGGCCACCGACCCGGGCACCCGCTGGACGGGGCTGGAGATCGAGGAGACGCGGCGCGGGAGCGCCTTCCACCAGGACGGCACCGTGACGTACCGGGCCCACTACCTCGACGGCCGGGAGCCCGGTTCGCTGCACGAGCGCAGCCGGTTCACGCGGGTGGACGGCGAGTGGGTGTACGTGGACGGGGACTTCCTGGACTGAGAACCGGCCGGAGAAGGCGGTCGAGCCCGGCGCTCCCCTTCGTCCCGCGTCCCGGCCGGCGGCCCGGCTCGGACGGTCCTCCGCCGGGGGCCAAGGAAGCCGGGCGCGTACGCCGGCGCTGAGCCCCCTCGCGCGGATCACGTCCGGTCCGGGGGCCTGTGCCGGCGTCAGGTCCCCGGTGCCGGCGCTGAGTTCACCGCGCGCCGGGCGGCGGCCGGGTGCGGCCGGGCCGGCCCGAGGGCGGGGCCCGCTCCGCGTGCGGCCGGGCGCACCCCGGGGCCCTCAGGGGGCCAGGATGTCGAGTTCGTGCAGAGCGCCCACGGTGATCTCTCGGGTCAGCGCCTCGGCGCGCGCCTCGTCCCGCATCCGGATCGCCTCGGCCACCTGGACGTGCAGGGTGACGGCGGGCGGGTCGGGGTCCTGGAACATCACCTGATGCTCGGTGCGGCCGGTGAGGATCTCCGCGACGACGTCGCCCAGGCGCGCGAACATCTCGTTGCCCGAGGCGTTCAGGACGATGCGGTGGAAGGCGACGTCGTGCACGAGGTACGCCTCCAGTTGCTGGCCGCGTGAGGTGGCGACCATGCCGAGCGCGGCCTCGGTCAGCCGCGCGCACTCCTCGGCGCCGGCCCGGCGCGCGGCGAGACCCGCGGCGACCGGTTCGACGGCCGAGCGCAGGACGGTCAGCGAGCGCAGTTGCCGCGAGCGGTCGGTGCCGGCCAGGCGCCAGCGGATGACCTGCGGGTCGTAGAGGTTCCACTCCTCGCTCGCGCGCACCGTCACCCCGACCCGGCGGCGGGACTCCACGAGGTGCATGGACTCCAGGACGCGGACCGCCTCGCGGATCACGGAGCGGGACACCTCGAAGCGCCGGGCCAGCTCATCGGTGCGCAGAACGCTCCCGGGCGGGTAGGCGCCACAGGTGATGGCAGGGCCCAGGCTGTCGAGAACGCGGGCGTGCAGGCCCCCACCCTGAGTGGTCATGGCGTCAGGGTACGGTGCGGTCTGCATCTGCGAAAGATACGACTTTTACGTCACACTCCCTTGAATAAGTCTGACGTAATGAGTTTCAGTGACGTGACATCCCGATGTCGACGAAGACAGCGAAAAGACAGCGAGGCAGAGATGAACACCCCCCATGTCGTCGTGGTCATGGGTGTGGCCGGTACCGGTAAGACCACCATCGGCCCGCTCCTGGCGGAACGGCTCGGCGTTCCCTACGCCGAGGGCGACGACTTTCATCCCCCGGCCAACATCGCCAAGATGAGCGCCGGGACCCCGCTGGAGGACGCCGACCGGTGGCCGTGGCTGGACGCCATCGGCCGCTGGGCGCACAGCCGGGCCGGGCTCGGCGGCGTCGTCAGCTCCTCCGCGCTCAAGCGCTCCTACCGGGACCGGCTGCGTGCCGAGGCCCCCGGGGCCGTCTTCGTCCACCTCACCGGGGACCGCGCCCTCATCGAGAGCCGCATGTCCCACCGGCAGGGCCACTTCATGCCGGCCAAGCTGCTCGACTCGCAGTTCGCGACGCTCCAGCCGCTGGGCCCCGACGAACTCGGGGTCGAGGTCGACGTGAGCGGTGGCCCGGAGGAGATCGCGGACCGCGCGCTGGAAGCCCTGCGCGCGCTGCCCTCCCCCGAGGCGACCGCCTCGTAGCCGGGGCGCTCGCGGTCCGCGCCCCGCGGACCGCCGCCTCCCGGCCCCCCGTGCCCCGGGACGACTCCCCCCAAGGACCGTCCGCTCCCCCACACTTCCCGTTCCCACCCCACCCTTAGGAAGAGACCGTGACCAGTCTCAGCGTCGAGATGCTGGCAGCGGACCCCGAGCCGATCACCTCGGCGGGCAACGCGCAGCTCGGCATAGCCGTCGTCCTCGGCATAGCCGTCATCGTCGTCCTCATCGCGAAGTTCAAGCTTCACGCGTTCTTGTCCCTGACGATCGGCGCGCTCGTGCTCGGCGCCGTCGCGGGCGCCCCGCTCGACAAGGCCATCACGAGCTTCACCACGGGGCTCGGCTCCACGGTGGCGAGCACGGGTGTGCTCATCGCGCTCGGCTCGATCCTCGGCAAGCTGCTCGCCGACTCGGGGGGCGCCGACCGGATCGTCGACACCATCCTCGCCAAGGCGAGCGGCAAGGCCATGCCCTGGGCGATGGTCCTGATCGCCGCCGTGATCGGGCTGCCGATCTTCTTCGAGGTCGGCATCGTGCTGCTGATCCCGGTCGTGCTGATGGTCGCCAAGCGCGGCAACTACTCGCTCATGCGCATCGGCATCCCGGCGCTGGCCGGTCTGTCCGTCATGCACGGGCTGATCCCGCCCCACCCCGGGCCGCTGGTCGCGGTGGACGCGCTGCACGCCAACCTCGGCATCACCCTGGCCCTCGGCATCGTCGTCGCGATCCCCTCGGTGATCGTGGCCGGTCCGCTGTTCTCCCGGTACGCGGCCCGCTGGGTCGACGTGCAGGCGCCCGAGAAGATGACGCCGCAGCGCGCCAGTGACGACCTGGAGAAGACCCCCGGCTTCTTCGCGACCGTCTCGACGCTGCTGCTGCCGGTCGTCCTGATGCTCATGAAGGCGCTCGTCGACATCATCATCGACGACCCGGCCGACCTCACCCAGCGGGTGTTCGACGTCATCGGCAACCCGATGTTCGCGCTGCTGGTCGCCGTGCTCGTGGCCCTGTTCACGCTGGGCCGCGCGGCCGGCTTCACCCGGGACCGCATCAACACGACCGTCGAGACCTCGCTCGCGCCGATCGCGGGCGTCCTGCTCATCGTCGCCGCCGGCGGCGGCTTCAAGCAGGTCCTGGTGGACGCGGGCGTCGGCGACATGATCCTCGACATCTCGAAGGACTGGTCGATCCCGGCGCTGCTGCTGGCCTGGCTGATCGCTGTGATCATCCGTCTGGCCACGGGTTCGGCGACCGTCGCGACGGTGTCCGCCGCCGGTCTCGCCTCGGGGCTCGCGGACGGCATGTCGACCTCGCACACCGCCCTCATGGTGCTCGCGATCGGCGCCGGCTCGCTGTTCTTCAGCCACGTCAACGACGCGGGCTTCTGGCTGGTCAAGGGCTACTTCGGGCTGGACGTCGGACAGACGGTCAAGACGTGGTCCTTCATGGAGACGATCCTGTCCGTCATGGGCATCGTGATGGTCCTGCTGCTGTCGCTGGTCGTCTAGCGAGGCGGCCCCACGCGGTACGGCGGCGCCCCGGGACTCCCGGGGCGCCGCCGTCGGCGTATGAGGCTCAGCCGAGCGCCTCGGCCGCCGCCCGCCCGGCGGTACGCCCGGAGAACAGGCAGCCACCGAGGAAGGTGCCCTCCAGGGAGCGGTAGCCGTGGACCCCGCCGCCGCCGAATCCGGCCGCCTCCCCGGCCGCGTAGACCCCGTCCAGGGGCTGGCCCGACTCGGTCAGGACCCGCGCGGACAGGTCGGTCTCCAGTCCGCCGAGGGACTTGCGGGTCAGGATGTTGAGCCGGACCGCGACGAGCGGGCCCGCCTTCGGGTCGAGAATCCGGTGCGGGGCCGCCGCCCGGACGATCCGGTCGCCGAGGAACTTGCGAGCCCCCCGGATCGCGGTGATCTGGGAGTCCTTGGTGAAGGGGTTGGCCACCTCGCGGTCGCGTTCGACCAGGACCCGGCGCAGCGCCTCCTCCTCGATCAGCGACTGGCCGGTGAGCGCGTTCATACCGCGCACCAGCGCCCCCAGCTCCTTCTCCACGACGAAGTCGGCGCCCCGGTCCATGAAGGCCCGTACCGGCCCCGGCACCTCCGAGCGCGCGCGGCCGATCACCCCGCGCACCGACTTGCCGGTGAGGTCGGGGTTCTGTTCGGAGCCGGAGAGCGTGAACTCCTTGCCGATGATCCGCTGGTTCAGCACGAACCAGCTGTACGGGTACCCGGTGCGCGTGATGTGTTCGAGGGTGCCGAGCGTGTCGAAGCCGGGGAAGAGGGGGACGGGCAGCCGCCTGCCCTCGGCGTCCAGCCACAGTGAGGAGGGACCGGGCAGGATGCGGATGCCGTGCCGGTTCCAGATCGGGTTCCAGTTCTCGATGCCCTCGGTGTAGTGCCACATCCGGTCGCCGTTGACGAGGCGGCCGCCCGCGTCCTGGGCGACCTGGAGCATGTGGCCGTCCACGTGCGCGGGCACCCCGGACAGGAGCTTGGCGGGCGGCTCGCCCAGCCGCTCGGGCCAGTAGCGCCGTACGAGGTCGTGGTTGCCGCCGATGCCCCCCGAGGTGACGATCACCGCCTGGGCGCGCAGCTCGAAGGCGCCGGTCACGGTCCGGCTGCTGGCCGCCCCGCGCGCGGCCCCGGAGGCTTCGAGGATCTCCCCGCTCACCGTGTCGACGCCGCCCGCGCTGCGCGAGAGGCCCGTGACCCGGTGCCGGAAGCGGAAGGTGACCAGGCCCCGTTCGGCGGCGGCCCGTACGCGGCGTTCGAAGGGGGCGAGCAGTCCGGGCCCGGTGCCCCAGGTGATGTGGAAGCGCGGGACGGAGTTGCCGTGCCCGCCCGCGTCGTAGCCGCCCCGTTCGGCCCAGCCGACGACCGGGAAGAAGCGGACGCCCTGCCGGTGCAGCCACGCGCGTTTCTCGCCGGCCGCGAAGTCGACGTACGCCTCGGCCCAGCGGCGCGGCCAGTAGTCCTCCTCGCGGTCGAAACCGGCGGTGCCCATCCAGTCCTGGAGCGCGAGGGCGTGGCTGTCCTTGATGCGCAGCCTCCGCTGTTCGGGCGAGTCCACGAAGAAGAGGCCGCCGAAGGACCAGTGGGCCTGTCCGCCCAGGGCCTGCTCGGGCTCCTGGTCGAGCAGGATCACCCGGCGACCGGCGTCCGCCAGTTCGGCGGTGGCGGCGAGCCCGGCGAGCCCCGCGCCGATCACGATGACGTCCGCGTCGTAGGCCATGCACTCACGTTCCTGTCGGGAATCGGGATCGGGGAAAACCTGGGGGTACCGGGGTGCCGGGGTGCTCGCGCCCCCGCGTCCGGGGCGCGGGGACCGCGAAGAGCCCGGGAACCGGGGGCACCGGAGAATCGAACGGGTTACCGGTGAGTCAGATCTTCTGCACCCGGCGGTGCCGCGTCAACCTTCCGAAGCCGGGTAGCCGGAGGGCAGGCGGGCCGTCGGGACGATATCGTCTGCCCAGTGGCCGCCCCCGCCAGGTCTTGAGGTGCGCTCCGTGTCCGTACTGGTTGTCGTCCTGGCCGTGACCGCGGCGTTCTGCCTCGGCACGGGCTTCGTCTTCCAGCAGAACGCCGCGCGCCACGCCCCGCTCAACGACTTCCTCTCGCCGCGCATCCTGCTGGACCTGATGCGCAAACCGCGCTGGCTGGCCGGGCTCGGGCTGATGGTCGTCGGCATGGTGCTCAGCGCCCTCGCCCTGGGCGACGGCGAGATCTCCCTCGTGGAGCCGCTCCTCGCGACGAACCTGCTGTTCGCGATGGCCCTGTCGCGCTGGCAGACCGGTCAGCCGCTCGGCCGTCAGGGCTGGGGCGGTCTCGCCCTGCTGACCGGCGGGGTGACCGCGTTCATCCTCGCGGGTCAGGCGCGCGGCGGGGACGCGATCACCGATCCGCTGCGCCGCTGGCTCATCATCGGCATCATGCTGGGCCTCGCCCTGCTGCTCGCCGCCTTCGCCGGCCGCTCCCGGCTCACGGCGGCGCCCGCCCTGCTGGCCACGGGCGCGGGTCTGCTCTACGGCGTCCAGGACGCGCTGACCCGGGTCAGCGGCGAGTACTTCGGCTCGGGCGGCTGGGCGGCGCTGCTGACCACCTGGGAGCCGTACGTCGTGCTGGCGCTGGGGATCTGCGGGCTCATCCTCGTGCAGAGCGCCTTCGAGGCGGGGCCGCTGCGCAACTCCCTGCCGGCGCTCTCGGCGACGCAGCCGCTGGCCGGGATCGTGTGCGGGGTCGGTTTCCTCGGCGACCGGCTGCGCATGGACACCGGCGCCCTGGCCTGGCAGGCGGTCGGACTGGCCGCGATCGTCCTGGGCATCGTGCTGCTGGGCCGCCACCCCGCGATGCCCTCGGGCTCCTCCCCGCCGCACGCCGCCGAGGACCTGCGGGCGGGCTGAGGGCCGGCACCGCTCCGCCCGGCCCACCGCCCCGCCGGGCGGCCCGGAGCGTCGGTGATTGGATGACGGTATGACTGCGAACCCCGCTGAGGAACTGCTCGACATCGTCGACGAACAGGACCGGGTGGTGACACAGGCCCGCCGGGGCGAGGCGTACGCGCGCGGACTGCGGCACCGGTGCGCCTTCGTCCAGGTCCGGGACGGGCAGGGCCGGCTGTTCGTGCACCGCCGCACCCCGGTCAAGCTCGCGTACCCCTCGATGTACGACATGTTCGTCGGCGGCGTGGTCGGTGCCGGGGAGAGCTACGACGACGCGGCGCTGCGCGAGGCCGAGGAGGAACTGGGCGTGTCCGGTCTCGACCGGCCCGTGCCCCTGTTCCGCTTCCTGTACGAGGAGCCGGCCGCTCCCGGCGAGGGGCCCGCGCGGTCCTGGTGGTCGGCGGTGTACGAGGTGCGCTGCACCCGGCCCGTGCGCCCGCAGCCGGAGGAGATCGACTGGTACGACTTCCTGCCCGAGGCCGAGGTAGACCGCCTGCTCGGTTCCTGGGACTGGGTGCCGGACGGCCTCGCCGCCTACCACCGGCTGCGCGCCCACCGGGAGTCGGCGGCCGGGGACGGCGGACACGGTGCCGTCTGAGCCCGGGGGCAAGGCGGAGCCGCCGGCCGAGACCGCCTGTGCCGCGCGCGCCGGGTCGGCCCGGCCGGTCGCCGGCTGGCTCGCCCCGGCACGGATCGCCGAGGAGGGCGAGACCCCGGACTACCGCTTCTCCCTGGCCAACGAGCGCACCTTCCTGGCCTGGGTGCGCACGGCGCTCGCGCTGATCGGCGGGGGCTTCGCCGTCGACCAGTTCCTGCCGGGCCTGCGGTGGGCCTGGCGGGCCGGGCTCGCGCTGGCGCTCCTCGCGTGCGGGGTGCTGTGCGCGCTGCGCGCCGTCCACCACTGGGTGCGCTGCGAGCGGGCGATGCGGCGCGGCGAGGACCTTCCGATGACCCGTTTCCCGGTGCTGCTGAGTCTCGTGGTGGCCGCCGTCGCGGTCGCCATGGTGGTGATCGTGCTGTTCGGCTGGGCGGGATGAGCGGCCCGGCCGGGGCCCGCGATCCCGGGCTCCAGCCCGAACGCACCCGGCTGGCCTGGCGCCGCACGAGCCTGTCCTGTGCGGTCGCCGCCGTGCTCGCGCTCAAGTCGGCGCTCGCCGGGGGCGGGGCATACGCGGCGGGGGGCTGCGCGCTGGCCTGGCTGGGTTTCCTCGCGCTCGCCCGGTACCGGTCGCGGGTCCTCGCGGCGCGCCGGCCACCGGCCCTGACCGTGTGGAGCGCGGCGGTGTGCGTGGGGTGCGTCCTCGCTATGGCGCTGTGTGCCGCCGCCGTGATCCTCTGATCCCGTGACGGTACTGACCCGGAAATCCGCGCCGCGCTGGCACACGCACGAGCTGAGACTCGGACCGCGGGAGGTCGGCAAGCGCTACCGGCACCCGCACCCGGGCGGGCCGGAGCGGGAGTGGCGGGCGCTGCGGCTGCTGGAGCGGCACGCCCCCGGGCTCGCGCCCCGCCCGCTGCGTTTCGATCCGGACGATCCCGACCCGTTCCTCGTGATGAGCCGGGTCCCCGGGTCCCCGCTGCGCGGTACGGAGGTGGGGCCGCGCCGGACGGCGGCGCTCGCCGAGGCGGTGACCCTGCTCCTGGGCTGCGTACCCGAACGGGCCGTCATCGCGCTTCCCGAGCGGCGTTCGGCGCGGACCGAGGTCACCGCGCGGATTCACCAGTGGTACGCCCGGCGCCCGGCCGCCCTGCGCGAGCCCGAAATCGCCCGGGTACTCGCGGAGGGCATGCGCTGGCTGGAGCGGCCCTGGCCGGACCTCGCGGAACAGGCGGGGCTGCGGCCGGTCCTCGGGCAGGGCGACGGGAACCTCGCGAACTTCCTGTGGGACGGCGAGCGGGTGCGGATCGTCGACTTCGAGGAGTCGGGGCGCAGCGACCTGGCGTACGAACTCGCCGAAATCACCGAGCACGTGGGCTCCTGGGTGGAGCGGGAGACGGTCTTCGACGCGGAGGCGTTCCTCTCGCTGTTCGCGCTGGACCGGGGGGAGCGGCTGCGGCTGCTGGAGTGCCGCAGACTCCTCGCGCTGCTGTGGCTGCTGCTGCTCGCGCGGGACGACGCGGGACGGCTGCGGAACCCGCGTGGCGCGGTGCGCGCGCAGGCCGGCCGGCTCGCCGCGCTGCTGGACCACCCGGCCGCGGAGGGCTGAACGGGGGGTGCGTACGGCCGCCGGACGTGGGAGGTTTCACGGCCCGGTCCGGTGCCACCCCCTGGACGACATACCGACTGGTCGGCATGATGCTCTTGCGGGTCCGTACGAGCACGGGCGCCGCGCCGATCGAGGGAGTCGCGCATGAGTGGGGAGCATCCGCCGGGACTGGACCCGGTGCGTCTGCGGGAGCATCTGGACCGGGAGCGCCCCGGTCTCGTGTCGGGGCCCTTGTCCGCCCGGCTCATCGAGGGCGGCCGGTCCAACCTGACGTACGCGGTGACGGACGGGACCGGCCGCTGGGTGGTGCGCAGACCGCCGCTGGGCCACGTCCTGGCGACCGCCCACGACATGCACCGCGAGCACCGGGTGATGACGGCGCTCGCGGACACGGCCGTACCGGTGCCGCGCACGCTCCTGCTGTGCGAGGACACCGAGGTGCTGGGTGCCCCCTTCTACGTCATGGACTTCGTGGACGGGACGCCGTACCGCACCGCCGGACAGCTCGGCGCGCTGGGCCCCGAGCGCACCCGCGCCACCGTCCTGTCCCTCGTCGACACGCTCGTGGACCTGCACGCGGTGGACCCCCGCGCGGCGGGTCTCGGGGACTTCGGGCGGCCGGAGGGCTTCCTCGACCGGCAGGTGCGCCGCTGGGGGAAGCAGCTCGCCGCCTCCCGCAGCCGGGAACTGGCCGGCGTCGACGCGCTTCAGGAGGGGCTGTCCGCCCGGCTGCCCGCCTCCCCCGCGCCCACCGTCGTGCACGGCGACTTCCGCCTCGACAACGTGCTGGTCGGCGGGGACGGCGCGATCACGGCCGTACTGGACTGGGAGATGTCCACGCTCGGCGACCCGCTGACCGACCTCGGGCTGCTGTCGATGTACAGCGTGCCGCTGGAGCTGCCCGGTTCGCCGATCAGCACGAGCGCGGCGGCGCCGGGGCATCCTTCGCCCGCCGAGCTGATCGAGCGGTACGCGGCACGCTCGGGCCGGGACGTGTCGGCGGTGTCCTGGTACACGGCCTTCGCGTGGTTCAAGCTCGCGGTGATCCTGGAGGGCATCCACTACCGGTACACCCTCGGGCAGACCGTCGGCGCGGGTTTCGACCGCATGGGGGACCTCGTCCCCGTCTTCGTCGAGCACGGACTCACCACCCTGAAGGAGGGCTGACCCATGGATTTCGCCTTCGACGCGCGCACCGAGGAGCTGCGCGCGAGGCTGCTCGCCTTCATGGACGAGCACGTCTACCCGGCCGAGCGGGTCGAACCGGGCCAGCGCGCGGCCCTCGACTCGCCGTGGCAGACGCCCGCGATCGTCCACGAGCTGAAGGACCAGGCGCGCCGGCGCGGGCTGTGGAACCTGTTCCTGCCGGACCCCCGGTACGGGGCGGGGCTGAGCAACCTCCAGTACGCGCCGCTCGCCGAGATCACCGGCCGCAGCCCGCATCTCGCGCCGATCGCGACGAACTGCGCGGCCCCGGACACCGGGAACATGGAGCTGCTCGCGCAGTTCGGTGACGAGCGGCAGCGCGAGCGGTGGCTGGAGCCGCTGCTCGCGGGTGAGATCCGCTCGGCCTTCGCGATGACGGAGCCCGAGGTCGCCTCCTCGGACGCCACGAACATCGAGACGCGCATCGAGCGGGACGGCGACGACTACGTCGTGACGGGCCGCAAGTGGTACATCTCCGGGGCGATGAACCCGGACTGCGCGATCTTCATCGTGATGGGCAAGACCGATCCCGGGGGCGCCGACCCGCGCCGCCAGCAGTCGATGGTGCTCGTGCCGCGCGACACCCCGGGCGTCGAGGTGCGGCGGGCGATGCGGGTGTACGGCTTCGAGGACCACACCCACGGCGGGCACGCCGAGGTCGTCTTCGACCACGTGCGCGTCCCGGTCTCGCACCTCGTCGGCGAGGAGGGCGGCGGTTTCGCCATCGCGCAGGCCCGGCTGGGTCCCGGCCGCATCCACCACTGCATGCGGCTGATCGGCATGGCGGAGCGGGCGATCGAGCTGATGGCGCGCCGCGCCGTCTCGCGTACGGCCTTCGGCAAACCGCTCGGTCAGCAGGGCGTCGTCCAGGAGTGGATCGCGGACTCCCGGGTGGCGGTGGAGCAGTTGCGGCTGCTCGTGCTGAAGACCGCGTGGCTCATGGACACGGTCGGCAACCGGGGCGCGCACACCGAGATCCAGGCCATCAAGATCGCCACGCCGCGCACGGTCGTGGACATCCTCGACAAGGCAGTGCAGCTGCACGGCGCGGGCGGGGTGAGCCAGGACTTCCCGCTCGCCGAACTGTGGGCGGCGGCGCGCACGCTGCGGCTCGCGGACGGCCCCGACGAGGTGCACCAGCGCTCGCTGGCCCGGCGGGAGCTGAAGAAGTACCGGTAGGCCCGCCGACGGTGGAGGCGACCCGCGGGGCCGGGTCCCGCGGGTCGCCTCCGTCAGGGCCGCAGCGCTCTGAGCAGCAGGTCGGCGAGGTGGTCGGCGACCTCCTGCGGGGCCAGCGGACCGCCGGGGCGGTACCACGTGGAGAGGTGATGGACCGAGCCGAAGTGGTAGTCGACCACGAGGTCGGCGGGTGTCGCGGCCGAGAAGACACCCTGGCGCTGCCCCTCCTCGATCAGCGCGCGGAACCGCTCGTGGTAGCGGCGGCGCTCGGCGCGCACCTCCTTGTTCTTCTCCGGGCTCAGGTGGTGCATCGAGCGGAAGAAGATCGCCGCGTCGTCGAGGTTGTCGATCGTGGTGACGACGACGTCGGCGGCGGCGGCGCGCAGCCGTTCCCCGACCGGTTCGGCGGAGCCGGCGAAGGCGTCGAGGCGTTCCTGCTGGAGGCGCAGCACCCGGGCGTACACCTCCTGGAGCAGGTCCTCCTTGGAGCCGAAGTAGTGGTACAGGGCCCCCTTGGTGACCCCCGCGGCCTCGACGATCTCCTGCACGGAGGTGCGGTCGTAGCCCTGCTCCGCGAAGAGGTGGGTGGCGGCGGCCAGCAGCCGCTGGGGCACGGGGGTGCCGTCCCCGTCCGTCGTCCTGGGCACTGCCGCCACCTGCCTTTCCGGTCGTTCGGGTCAGCGTCCGCGAGCCGGCGCGCCGGCCCGTCCACCGGACGCCGGACGTACGTCAGCTGGTACGGGAACGCAGTTCCCGTCGCAGGATCTTCCCACTCGTCGTCTTGGGCAGCTCGGGCAGGATCTCGATGTGCCGCGGGTACTTGTAGGCGGCGAGCCGTTCCCGGCAGTGCGCGACGAGGTCCTCGGCGCTCGCGGCGCCCGCCTCGCGCAGGCTCACGTACGCCTTGACCGACTCGCCCCGGTAGGAGTCGGGGACGCCGACCACGGCCGCCTCGCGGACGGCGGGGTGGCCGTAGAGCACGTCCTCGACCTCGCGCGGCCACACCTTGAAGCCGGAGGCGTTGATCATGTCCTTCTTGCGGTCCACGACGTAGAGCCAGCCCTCGGCGTCCATGATCCCGATGTCCCCGGTGCGCAGTTCGCCGTCCGGGAAGGACTCGGCGGTGGCCTCGGGGCGGCGCCAGTAGCCGGGCACGACCTGGGGGCCGCTGACGACGATCTCGCCCTGCTCGCCGAAGGGCTTGTCCCGGCCCTCTTCGTCCACGATCCGTACGACGGTCTCGGGTCCGGGCACGCCGACGGCGAGGGTGCCCGAGGTCTCGTCGACGGGGGCGCGCAGTCCCGGCGGGACGGAGGCGCAGGGGGCGGTGCACTCGGTGAGCCCGTACCCGTTGTGCAGGTAGGGGCCGAATCGGTCCTGGAACGTGTCGACCAGGGCCGGTGGCAGCGGGGCGCCGCCGGAGGAGATGAGGCGGAAGGACGCGAAGTGCTCGCGCGTGGCCTCGGGGCGGGCGGCGAGCGCCATGAACGCGGTGGCGGGGCCGACGGTGTAGGCGGGGCGGTGCTCGGCGAAGGCGTCGAGCACGGCGCCCGCCTCGAAGCGGTACGTGAGGGCCAGGGTGCCGCCGTTGAGGAGGCAGGCGCCGAGTTCGCACACCATGCCGGTGATGTGGAACAGCGGGGCGAGCGCGAAGTAGCAGGCCCCCTCGCCGATCCCCGAGCCGGTGCGCTGGCGTTCCGCGTTGTAGGTGATGTTCCCGTGGGTGTTGGTCGCGCCCTTGGGGGTGCCGCTGGTCCCCGAGGTGTAGCTGATGAGGGCGGTGTCGGCCGCCGCGGGCAGCGGTACGGCGGGGGCGGGGTGCCCGGTCCGGGCGATCTCCTCCAGGTCCTCCGTGTCCGCGGGCCGCCGCCCGCGCGGGAAGCCGAGGACGCGCGGGTCGTCCCGGGTCTGGAAGCCGTGTTCGTCGGCCGTGAACACCGTGTGGACGGTGGTGCCCGCCACGGCCTCGCGCAGGTACTTCTCCCAGGCCCGGTCGGAGCAGATGAGGGCGCCGGCCCCGGCGTCGGCCAGGACGTGCCGCACCTCGCCGGTCGTGTACATGGGGTTGACGGGGACGACGACGGCCCCCGCCTTCCAGGCGCCGAGCAGGGCCAGGACGAAGTGCGGGGTGTTCTGGAGCATGAGGGCGACCCGATCGCCGGGGGCGGTCCCGCGGGCGGCGAGCCGTGCGGCGACCGCGTCGGAGAGCGCGTCCGTGGTGGCGTAGTCGAGGCGGCCGTCGAAGTAGGCGAGGGCGGTGCGCCCGGGGTGGGCTTCGGCGTGGGCGCGGAATCCGTGCACGAGGGTGGCGGGCGGTTCGACGGGGGCCTTCTGGGCCTCGTTGAGCAGGGCCGTCCAGGGCCTGGCCGCGTAGATCGAGGAGGCGGCGGCGGAAGAGGAGGCGGAGGCGTCCGTCGCGGGCCGGCCGGGGGTCTGTGCGGGGTGCGGGGCGTTCACCGCATACCCTCCCATTTCTGCTGGAGGTGGTTCATTCCGGTCAGCCACCGGTCGGGGTCCTCGGCGCGGGCCCGGTAGTACGCGGCGGCCTCGGGGTGCGGGAGGATCAGGAAGCGGTCCTCGGCCATCCCGGCGAACAAGGCCTCGGCGACGTCCTCGGGTTCGACGGCGGTGGGCGCGAGCACGAGTTCCCCCGCGCTGCCGGCCGCGTCGAGCATCGCGGTGCGTACGCCCTGCGGGCAGATCGCGTGGACCCTCAGCCCCCGGTGCCGGTAGGTGAGCGACAGCCATTCGGCGAAGGCGTAGGCGCCGTGCTTGGTCACGGTGTAAGGGGCGGCGCCGATCATGGTGAGCAGTCCGGCGGCCGACACGGTCGACACGAAACGCCCGGTGCCGCGCTCCAGCCAGTCCGGGAGCAGGAGGTGGGCGGCGCGGACGTGGGCCATGACGTTGACGTCCCAGGCGTCGGCCCACACCTGTTCCGGTGCGGCCTCACTGCCCTCGGAGCCGAGTCCGGCGTTGGCGCAGTAGATGTCGACACTCCCGCCGAGCGCGGCGCGGGCCTCCTCCACGATCCGCGAGGCGTCACCGGGGACGGCTCGCGCGCCGATCTCCCGGGCGACCTCGTGGGCTCTGGCGGCGTCCCGGTCGTTGACCACGACCCGGGCCCCCTCGGCGGCGAACCGGCGGGCGAGCGCCGCCCCGATCCCGCCGCCGGCCCCGGTGACGACCACACCCGCACCCTGCACGGATTCCACCATCGGACTCCTTCGGCTCGACGACTGCCCTGGCAGACTAACCAGTCGGTATGTCGTCGGGAAAGGGGTCGGACGTGGCTCTTTCCCGACCCGCCGTCCCGCCGCGGTCGCCCCGTGCGGCCCCTCCCTCGCGGCACACGCGTCCCGTACGCCTCGTTCCCCTCGCGGGATGCGGGCGCTAGCGTGCGTGGCCATGACAGCGTCCGCGATCACGGAGGGCACCACATGAACCTGTCCAGGAGAGGGCTGCTCGCGGCGACGGGGGCGGCGGGCGCGCTCGCCGCCGGGTCCCTCGCCCCGGCCTCGGCGAGCGGCCACGGCGGCGGGGGCCCCGGCCGTGGTGGGCTGCGCACCGGTTTCGAGCGGCTGGCCGCCGAGGGCTACCGCCGGCTCGCGGGGCGCACGGTCGGGATCGTGACCAACCCGACCGGGGTGACCAGGGAGTTGCGGCACATCGTCGACGTCCTGCACGCCGAGGGCCGGGTGGACCTCAAGGCCGTGTTCGGCCCCGAGCACGGGTTCCGCGGCACGGCGCAGGCGGGCGGTTCCGAGGGCAGGAGCGAGGACCCGGCGACCGGGCTCCCGGTCTACGACACGTACCTGAAGTCGGGTCAGGACCTGGCGGACGTCTTCACCGCCTCCGGCGTGGACACGGTCGTCTTCGACATCCAGGACGCGGGCGCCCGCTTCTACACGTACATCTGGACGCTGTACGACTGCATGGAGGCGGCGGCGCTGGCGGGGAAGCGGTTCGTGGTGCTGGACCGGCCGAACCCGGTGACCGGGCGCGCGGCCCTGGGACCCGTGCTGCACGAGGAGTTCGCGACCTTCGTGGGGCGCAAGCCGATCGCCCAGCAGCACGGCATGACGGTCGCGGAACTGGCGCGGCTGTTCAACGGCGAGTTCCTGGCGAAGCCGGTGGAGCTGGAGACGGTGCTCATGTCGGGCTGGCGGCGCGCGGACTTCTTCGACGCCTCGGGCCTGCCGTGGGTGCCGCCGAGCCCGAACATGCCGACGCCGGACACCGCGCTCGTCTACCCGGGCACCTGCCTGTTCGAGGGCACCAACCTCTCGGAGGGGCGCGGCACCACGCGCCCCTTCGAACTCCTCGGTGCCGAGGGGATCGACGGCCGGTGGGCGGCGGCGGCCGAGGCGCTGAAGCTGCCGGGCGTGCGCTTCCGGGAGGCGTACTTCGCGCCGACCTTCTCGAAGTTCGCGAACAAGACCGTGGGCGGTGTGCAGATTTACGTGCACGACCGGGCCGCCTTCGACCCGGTGCGCACCGGGATCGGGCTGCTGGTGACGGCGCGGAAGGTGTGGAGCGGCTTCGCCTGGCGCGAGGACGACTGGATCGACAAACTGACCGGATCCACCTCGGTGCGCACGCTGATCGACGCGGGCGCGGACCTGGACCGGGTGACGGGCGCCTGGCGCGCCGAGCTGTCCGCCTTCCGCCGTACACGGGAGAAGTACCTGCTGTACCGGTGAGCCGTGTCTCCCGCGCGGCTTCCGTCCGGACGGCTCACGACGGGGATCTCTCGTCCCGGTGATTGGGTGCCCTGCGCACGCACCGGGACAGTGCGGGCGTGTTCAAGGACGATCACCTCCGCGTCCCCTGCCGTCGAGGCCCCCGCCGCCTTCGTGGCCCGGCCGCTGGGCTCCCTGGTCCTCGGGCACTTCGGGGACCGGGTGGGCCGCGCGTCGGTACTCGTGGCCTCGCTGTCGCCGACGGGCCTGTGCACGGCCCGCGTGGGACTGCTGCCGGGCTACGGCACGCTCGGCGTGTGGGCACCGGTGCCGCTTGGTCCTGCCGCGTTTCCCGCGGGGCGTGGGCCTGGGGGGGAGTGGGGCGGGCGGCGCTGCTCGCGGTGGAGCACGCCCCGCGCGGCCGGCGCGGGCTGTTCGCCGCCTTCCCCCAACTCGGCCTTCCGGTGGGCTTCTTCGCGGCGACCGGGATCTTCTGGGCACTGTCGGAGACGCTGGACGAAGCGGCGTTCGGGGCTGGGGCGGGTGCGTGCCCTTCCTGCTGCCCTTCCTCTGCGGTGCGGTGGCCCCGCTCGTCGCCACCCGCCCGCGGAGCGCCTTCGGCTCCGCCCCGGCGGGCTGGTACGTGCCGGCGATGGCGGTCGTCTCGCCGAGTCGCGTCCCGGCGCTGCCGGAGCCCCGGGGACGCGAGCCGGGGCGAGGAGGGCGGGGGCGCGCCCGAGGGACGCGCCCCCCTGTCGTCTTCCTCCTCTACCGGTGCTGCGGGAACTCCACGACCTGCTGGTACGTGGGGCGGTTCTGCCACTGGAAGGGCTTGTGCGTGATGCCGCCGAGGGCCCGGTGCACGATCGCGTCGGAGCACCACTGGTCGCCGGCCTGGCAGGTGTCGTCGCCGGGGTAGACCTGGCCGGCCGGGACGGCGGCGGCCTCGCCGAGGGTCTTCAGGAGGGTGGCGCGGCAGGCGGACAGGTCCCCGCCGCCGCAGTACTCCGCGCCGAGGGCGCCCTTGACGGGCTGTCCGAGCACCTTGCGCAGATCCTTGTCGACATATCCCCACCAGCCGTACTGGAAGGCGGAACCGGCGTGCGCCCCGGTCGGCCCGTGACCGGCGGAAGGCGATTCGTCGACAGTGAGCTGCGCGGTCAGCGAGGAGTACAGCGCGTCGCCGAGCCCCGGCCGGAACTCGGCCTCGACCAGGCGCGGCCACCACGCGTCCATGAGGCGTACGGCCTCGGAGTGCGCGTAGGTCTTCGAGCCCTTCGAGGTCTCCTTGCGCCGGGCCCCGTCGGCCTGCCAGGACTCCAGTTCTTGCAGGGCGGCGGCCTGGGCGGGGTCGGTGACGGGCGCGCTGCGCAGGACCTGGATCAGCTCGGGCAGGACCTGTTCGCCGCGCAGGTCGGTGACGGCCGCGTCGGCCATGGCCCGGGTCAGGGCGGCGCGGGTCACTCCGCCCTGCGCGACGAGCTTCTTGACGCGGTCGTCGAGCAGGTTGGCGCGGTGCACGGCGCCGAGGCTGAAGTTGGCCGCCGTGTAGCCCTTGGCCTGCTTGTTGTTCCAGGAGACGTAGTAGTCCTGGCCGACCGACTGCGGGTGTTGTTCGGGCGGGGTCTGCGCGGAGGTGTTGTCGGTGGGGTCGAAGTCCTGCCACTCGTTGGCGGGCTCGGCCTTGAGCGGCAGCGAGGGGTCCACGTCGGCGGGGCGTCGCGGGTTGGCGCCGCTGTTGTAGTAGGCGATGTCCGCGGCGTCGGCGTAGAACCAGTTGAAGGCGTAGCTGATGTGCTGCGCGGCCTGCTGGAAGCTCTTCGCGTCCTTGACGTAGCCGGGGTCGTTGAGCATCTGGAAGCCGACGATCGAGTCGGCCTCGTGGCGGTAGGTGGAGCGCAGCGCCGTGTAGGCGACCGGCTTGCCCTCGACGGTCGCGCGGTGGGTCACGACGCCGTACTCGGTGCGGTACACCTGCATCCGGTAGGAGCCCTTGGCCGTGGAGTCGGCGAGTGTGGGCTTCCAGGAGTTGACGCGCTCCAGCTTCTCCATCGGCTCGCAGGTGCCGTGGTAGCGGTAGTACGTGGCGTCCTTGGAAGGTGCGGAGCCGTCGGGGCTGCACAGTTCGACGGCGTACGTGTCGGTGATGTCCTGTCCGGCGCTGGTCGCCGACCACGCGTAGTCCTGGCCGCGGCCGAGCTGGACGTACATCCCGACGCCGGCGAAGGACACGCCGCGCGCGCTGATGCCGGGCCCCTGGAGTTCCTGCTGCATCAGGAGCTGGGGCGCGAAGTAGCCGGTCTGCGGGCCGAACACGGCGACCGGGTGGCCGCTCGCGGTGTGCTTCCCGGAGACCACGAGGGCGTTGGACATGCCCTTCTTCGCGGCGTCACCGCTGAACAGTCCGGCGGGCAGCACTCCGTCGTCGAAGACCCCCTGGAGCGGCTTGAGCGCCTTCGGCGCCTCGACCGGGTCCTTGGCGGGGGTCTTCTGGGCGGCCGAACCGGTGCGGTCGTACACGAGTTGCTCGGCGTTCACCGATCCGGGGTCGGGCATCGCGGCGCCGCGCGCCTTCGCCGGTTTGCCGGCGTACGGGAAGGAGGTGCCGTCGTGGACGGTGAGCACCGTCTCGGGGTCGTCGCGCTGGCGGAAGGACTCCCAGACCTCGGTGCCCTTCTGGACGCCGTACTTCTGCTGCGCGTCGAGGAGCGAGAGGGCCTGCTGGACCTCTCCCCCGCCCCCGTTGCCGAACAGCCCGCCGACCACGGAGGCCAGCGCGATCATGTCGGTGATCTTGAAGGGCTGGATGTCGCCCGCGTTGGTGATCGGGTCGATCTTCCCCGTGAGGTCGTACTCCCCGGGGAAGTAGCGGCCCTTCTTCGCCTTCTCGCGGTAGGAGTTGAGGCCGTCGATGTACGCCTGGGCGTCGTCCATCGCCTGCTCGCCGCGCTCCCCGTTGTGCGAGCGGATGTACGCGACCTGCTTCTGGAGGTCGTCCTCGGTGTACGGGGCCTGCGGCCAGAACTCCTGTTCCAGGCCCTGGTTGGCGAGGGCGCCGCCCGCGAAGGAGGTCAGCTCCCCGCGTCCGATGTGCCGGAACAGGTCGATGAGCCACAGCCGGTCCTGGCCCGCCGCGTAACCGGCGCCGAACTCGGTTCCGTAGCGCGTGGTGCCCTTGATGTGCGGGATGCCGTACTGCTTGTCCCGGGTGATCGTGACGTCCTCGCGCGGCTTGGTGACGGACTCCGTCTGCGCCGCGCTCACTCCGAAGGAGGCGTCGTCGAAGAAATCTCCGAGCCGTGCATCGGTGAGGGAGGGGTAGCCGGAGGACAGGGCGTCGTAGGGACCGAGCTGGTCCTCGGCGTGTCTGGGCTGGGTGCCGAGAGCCTTGTGGGCCAGGATCTCGGCGAGTGTCGCGCTTCCGTTGGCCCCCGGGGGCAGGATGTCCGAGCACTGCCCGGCGCAGTAGTCGGTCTGGTCCGCCGCCGGGGCCGCGGCGGCGTCCGGCCCCGGGGCCATCAGGCCCGCGGTGAGCGCGAGGACGGCTGTGGCGACGAAGGCGGTGGTGCGGGCGGTGGCACGGACGGTGGTGCGCATGCGGTGGACAGGGCGGCCGGTACGGGGGTGGCGGCTCCGCATTCTTGCTCCTCCCGACGATGGTGAGCGGGACGTTACCGTCGGTAGCGCGCGGGCAGAAGAGCCCGGGAGAACTGTTTTTCGCCTCCGTCGCGGCACCGCCGGGAGCGGCGGTCGCACCGTCGATGGAGCCGAACCGGGGGCCGATACGTCTATCCGGCGACGTCCCTTGGGACGACGCCGGGTACGGGTGACGGAGGTGCAGGGCTGATGGCCGGATTCCGGAGTCTCGCGAGACAGGCGCGCGATCCGCGCAACGATCTGGCACTGCGGCGGTATTCGCTGCGCAAGTGCCTGGAGAGGTTCGCCCCGTACGGGCACCGGGCGACCTGGGACCACCTGTGCGCCCGCTGGGGTTTCGGGCCGCAGGACCGCGCCCCGCAGCCGTGGCGGCTGTTGGGCGCGCTGGAGGAGCTGGAGGAGGCCAGGGAGGTCTGGCTGCGCTACGAGCGGGAGTTCGCGCAGCGCAGGCGGCGCGAGAAGCACGACGGGCTGCGCCGGCCCGGCACCGTGGACGACTGGCACCGGATGACCTGGGGCGGGTTCGGGGTGGCCTGGTGCGAGGACCCCGGCGTCCATCCCGGTCTGCCGCTCGCGGAGGTGCTGCGCCGCATCATCCGCGCGCTGGAGCGTGCGCCGGGCAGGTGCTGTCCGGTGTGCGCGGGTGAGTCGCTGCGGTGGCACGAGGGCCTGGACCACGAACCGTCCTCGGCGGCGCTGTGCGTGCACTGCGGGATCGCCGTACCGCGCCCGGTGCTCACGGAGGAGGCGGTGCGCCGGGCCAGGCGCGGCGGCCGGGCGCTCGTCGGCGTCTGAGACCGCTCGGGGTACGGCGGTGGCGCTCCCCGGCCCGCTGACCCGGACCGTCCGGAGCGGGGCTTCGGGCCGTCCCGCGGTGAGCCGTGCGCGGTGGGCGCGGGCCGGGGAGGGTCCCGCTCGGGCTCCCGGAGGGGATCGGGCTCCCCGGCGGAATCAGGCTCCTGGGGGAGTCAGGCTCCTGGGAGGAACACGCAGAACGGGTGGCCGACCGGGTCGAGCAGCACTCGGCAGTCCTCCTCGAACTGGTGCGGGGCGAGTTGGGCGCCGCACTCCACGGCGTGCGCGACGGCGGCCGCCAGATCGGCGACCTCGAAGTCCAGGTGCGACTGCGTCTGCTGCGCGCCGGGCGTGGCGGGCCACACGGGTGCGGTGAAGTGCGGTTCCGTCTGGAAGGAGATCCCGGTGCCGCCCGAACGCGGCACGATCTTCGCCCAGTCCTCCTCGTCCTGGACCCGGGGCCAGCCGAGCAGCCGCTCGTAGAAACCGGCCAGTTCGCGTGGGTCGGGACAGTCGAGCACCACACCGGAGAGGGTGAACGTAGGCGGGTCCTTCTGCATGGGTGACTCCTGTCGTCGGTTCGCCGGTCCTTCTCACACCGGACCGGTCGTTCTTCCACGGGTCCGGTCGTTGTCACACCGGACCGGTCGTCGGGGAGCACGTGTCGGCGCCGCCCCTGTGCCGCGCGCGGTCACGGTCACGGGAACTGTGCCCGTTCCCGGGGTCCCCGTGCCCTCCTCCGGGCGATCGCGTCCGTAGGGGCCCCGACAGGCCGCGCCCCCGTGCGGACCCCGCGGTGTGGCGGTGTTTCGTCCGCGTCGTTCGTCCGCATGTCCGGGCCCCCGGGTTCCGTGGGTCCACCCGGGCGGGGTCAGCCCTCGTTCTCCCGCCGGGCGGCCATCAGCCGGGAGCCGACGAGCCGGTCCCCGAAGACGTCGTCCGGGTTGGACAGGACACAGGTCTCCAGCGACAGGCAGCCGCAGCCGATGCAGTCCGTCAGGTGGTCGCGCAGCCGGTGCAGCTGCGTGATGCGCTGGTCGAGTTCGGAGCGCCACACCTCGGAGAGGCGGGCCCAGTCCTCCCGGGTGGGTGTGCGCTCCTCGGGCAGTTCGGACAGCGCCTCGCGGATCGTGGCCAGCGGGATGCCCACGCGCTGCGCGGCCCTGATGAAGGCGACGCGGCGCAGCGCGTCCCTCCCGTAGCGGCGCTGGTTGCCGGAGGTACGGCGGCTGCTGATCAGGCCCTTGGCCTCGTAGAAGTGCAGGGCGGAGACGGCGGCCCCACTGCGGGCGGACACCTGCCCGACGGTCAGCTCCTGCACGGTGTTCGGAATCTGCGGCACGCGACCGACCCTAGCCGTTCGTCCCGGGGGCCGTCCGTTGACAGCGGAACACCACCGGGGCAATGCTGAGCAAGCGCTTAGAATGCCCGGACGAAAGACGGGGACCCGTCCCCGGAGAGGCGGTTGTCATGGCGGAGCCGAAGGTCTACTCCTCGGTGGAGGAGCTGCGCGGGGCGGTCGGGGAACAGCTCGGGTACACCGACTGGACCGAGATCGACCAGCGCCGCATCGACCTGTTCGCGGAGGCCACCGGGGACCACCAGTGGATTCACGTGGACCCGGAGAAGGCGAAGGAGGGCCCCTTCGGGACGACGATCGCGCACGGCTATCTGACGCTCTCGCTGCTCCCGCTGTTCGCCCCGCAGCTCCTGGCCGTAGAGGGCGTGCGGATGGGCGTGAACTACGGCACCAACAAGGTGCGGTTCCCGGCACCGGTCCCGGTGGGCTCGCGACTGCGGTCGACCGCCCGGATCAGCGAGGTGACGGACGTGCCGGGCGGCGTGCAGGTCGCGATGGTCTTCACGGTGGAGCGCGAGGGCGGCGAGAAGCCGGTGTGCGTCGCGGAGTCGGTGAGCCGCTTCCATCTGTGAGCGGCCGGGCCTGTGGGCGGCTCGGCTCGGGAACCGCCCTGTCGTGACGGCGGCCCGCGCTCGCGGGCGGGTCCCGTCGTTTGAGCGGGTTCCCTCGGCGAGCGGGCCCGTCGTTTGAGCGGGTTCCCTCGGCGAGCGGGCCCCGGGCGGGGCCCCCGCAGGCCACCGCCACCGCGGCCGCCCACGGGCCCCCTCCGCCGGGCCCGCCTCCTCTCAGGCGTCTTCCGCCGACGCCCCCACCATCCGCAGTACGAGCCCGGCGTACAGCTCGCCGACCTCCTCGGGGGTGCGGCGGCCCGAGGCGCTGAACCAGCGGGCCACGTCGATGCAGAGCGACAGGACGGCGAGGGTCGTGCCGGGGACGTCGGGCACGTCGAACTCGCCCGAGCGCACCCCGTCCTCGACGACGCCCCGTACGACCGCCTCGGTACGGCGGCGCAGTCCGACGATCTCCGTGCGGTGCTCCTCGCCGAGCGCGTCGAGTTCGTACTGCACGACGCGGGCCGTCGTGTGGTGCTCGGCGTGCCAGCGGACGAAGGAGCGGACCGCGTCGGACAGGCGCGCCGAGGCGCTCCCCGGGGAGCCGGCCGCCTCGCTCAGCACGGACAGGGCCTTGTCGTGGCCGACCCGGCTGATGCGGTGCAGCAGCTCCTCCTTGGTCCGGTAGTGGATGTAGAGCGCGGCCGGGCTCATCCCGGCCCGGCTCGCGATGTCCCGCGTGGTGGTCGCGTGGTAGCCGCGTTCGGCGAACGCCTCGACAGCGGCGATCAGCAGCCGCCGGGCGGCCTCGGGCGCGACCTCGCCCCAGGGCTCGTCCCCCTCGGCCCCGGCGCCCCCGCCCGGGTTCCCCGCCTCGTCCGCAGACCGCTCCACCGCGCCCATCGCTCGCCCCTTCCGCCGTCCGCGTGTCACCGGACGGACACCCTATCCCCAAAACTGAGCGGGCGCTTAGACGTGCGGCCGCGGGCAGAGGGGCGGGACGCGGGCGGGCCGCCGGATCAGGGCCGCTCGGGCGCTTGGGCGTAGGGGTCGTGGGCGGCAAGCAGCTTGTCGAGGCGTGCCTGGTCGACGCGGCTGATGATCTGCCCGGCCTCCTCGCGGTCCCTGATCACCTTGGCCAGGGTGAAGGCCGAGGTCACGAGGAACAGCACGGCGATGCCCAGGAAGCCCCGGACCCAGGCGTCCGCGTCCAGCCGGGCGATGCCGAGCGCGGTGGCGCCCAGGGCGACGGCGAAGGAGGCGACGGCCTGGCCGTAGTACGCCCCGGTGGGCAGGCTCTTGACGGGTGTCTCACTCATAGGGAGAGGATGGGCGCCGCGCCGGCCCGGCGCCCATCCGTGCGCCTACTCATGCCGTACTCAGATCGCCCCCGGCACCCCCGGGCACCGAGCGGCCCGGAAGCCGTGACCGGCCCGGCCGACGAGCCGGAGCCCCACCGCCGCGCCCCGGCCACCCGAGCCGACGACGCGGCCGGACGCCCTCTCGGCGCAGGGGGACGGGCGGGGACGGGTCACGGGGCGGCGGCGGGCGCCGGGCGGGCACCGGCCGTGCCACACGCGCTCTCAGAAGGCGGAGACCCCGGTCAGCTCGCGGCCGATGACGAGCTTCTGGATCTGGCTCGTGCCCTCGTACAGCGTCATGACACGGGCGTCCCGCAGGAGCTTGCCGACCGGGTACTCGTCGATGTACCCGTAGCCGCCGAACACCTGGAGCGCGTTGTTGGCGGCCCGGACCGCGGCCTCGGAGGCGAACAGTTTGGCCTTGGACGAGGCGACGGCGAAGGGTTCGCCCCGGTCGACGAGGTCGGCGACGCGCCAGGTCAGCAGCCGGGCGGCGTCCACGTCCACGTCGATGTCGGCGAGGAGTTCCTGGACGAGCTGGTGGCGGGCGATCGGTTTGCCGAACTGCTCGCGCTCCTTCGCGTAGCCGACGGCGGCGTCCAGGGCGGCCTGGGCGATGCCCACACAGCCGGCCGCGACCGACATGCGCCCCTTCGCGAGCGCCGACATGGCGACGGAGAAGCCCTTCCCCTCGGGACCGAGCATCGCCGAGCCGGGGACCCGGACGTCCTCCAGGACGAGTTCGGCGGTGGCCTGTCCGCGCAGGCCCAGCTTCCCGTGCAGGGTGCGGCGGCCGAAACCGGGGCTGTCGGCCGGGACGAGGAAGGCGGAGACGCCCTTGTGGCCGGGGGCACCGCCGGTGCGGGCGAACACGAGGGCGAGATCGGCCCAGGTGCCGTTGGTGATGAACATCTTGGTGCCGCTCAGCAGCCAGTCGCCGCCGTCCCGTACCGCCCGGGTGGACAGGTTGCCCGCGTCCGAGCCGGTGCCGGGTTCGGTGAGCCCGAAGCAGCCGAGCCGCGCGCCCGAGGTGAGGCCGGGCAGCCAGCGCCGCTTCTGCTCCTCGTCCCCCCAGGCGGCGATCGTCTTCGCGACCAGCCCGAGGGAGACCGAGACGATCCCGCGCACCGAGGAGTCGGCCCGCCCCAGCTCCTCCGTCACCAGGCAGTACGCGAGGTGGTCGCCGCCCGAGCCGCCGTACTCCTCGTCGATGGTCAGACCGAGGAAGCCCAGCTCGCCGAGTTTGCCGACGACCGAGCGGTCCACGCTCTCGGCGCGGTCCCAGTCGGTCGCGTGCGGGACGATCTCGCGGTCCACGAAGTCCTTCGCGAGCCGGCGCACGGCCGACTGCTCCTCGCTCAGCTCAAGGTTCATGACGGGACACTCCCCGGTCCGCGCGCCGCCTGTCCCCTCAGGCCGGGCGGCTCGTTAATTAGCAGCGCTAGTTTTACTGGGCGGTTCTACTATGTGCCGCATGGCCCGACCACGCAAGCCCCTGCTGAGCACCGGCCGCATCGTGGAGACCGCGTGCGCGCTCGTGGACGCCGAGGGGCTCGGTGCCGTCTCCACGCGCCGGCTCGCGGCCGAGCTCGGGGTGAGCGGGCCCTCGCTCTACAACCACTTCCGCACCAAGGACGAGATCCTGGAGGCCGTCGCGGACGCGGTGAGCGCGCAGGTCGACCTGTCGATGTTCGAGGAGGGCTCCGGAACGGCCGGGGACTGGCGCGGGGCGCTGCACGACTGGGCGCTGTCCTACCGCGCGGCCCTCGCCCGGCATCCGCACATCGTGCCGGTGCTCGCGCGCGGGCCGGGCCGCAGACCGGCCGCGCTGCGCCTGGCGGACGCGGTGTTCGGGGCGATGACGACGGCCGGCTGGCCGCCCGCCCAGGCCACCTCGATCGGCGCGGTCCTGCGCTGGTACGTCCTGGGCGCCGCGCTCGGTTCCTTCGCGGGCGGCTTCGTCGACGACGCGCGGGCCTATGACCCGGCCGACTATCCGCATCTCGGTCAGGCCCATCTGCTCGCGGAGCGCGGGAGCGCGGTGGACGAGCGCGCCTTCGAGACCGGCTTGCGGGCGCTGCTGGACGGGCTGGAGACGCAGTACGCGGCCCTCTCGGCAGAAGCCGGGCGGACGCGGGACTGAACGGGCGGCCCGGCGGCCTTGACGGGGCCGGGAGCGGGGAGGGGCAGAGGGTGGAGGCCGGAGCGGTGGTGGGCGGGCGGCGCCCCCGGAAGAGGAAGCGCCCCGGCCCGCCCCGGAAGGGCACGCCGGACGCCCCCCCGGGACACCGTCCGGCCCCGGCTCACTCCTGGGGGAAGACGACCAGGGCGCGTCCGCCGCGTCCCGCCGTCATCTCCGCGAAGGCGGCCGGGATGCCGTCGAGCCCGATCCGGCCGGTCACGAGCGTCCCGAGGTCGAGGCGGCCGGCACGGATGTGCGCGCCGAGCACGGGGACGTCCGCTGCCGGGTCGCTGTTCCCGTAGACGCAGCCGCTCAGGGTGCGGCCCCAGTGGAAGATCTCCAGCGCGTTGAAACTCACCTGCTCGGTGACGGGCCCGATGCCGACGACCGTGGTGCGGCCGCCCCGCCGCGTCGACTCCCAGGCCGCGCGGATGGTCGCGGCCCGGCCCACGCACTCGACGGCGACGTCCGCGCCCCGGCCGCCGGTCAGCCGCCGTACGTCCTTCGCGGTCGTCTCGGAGGCGAGCACGAACTCGGTGGCGCCCGCCTTCCTGGCGAGTTCCTCCTTGGCGGGGGACGCGTCCACGGCGACAACCGTCTGCGCGCCGGCGATACGCGCCGACTGGAGCGCGGCGAGCCCGACCCCGCCCGCGCCGAACACCACGACGGACTCCTCCGCCCGGACCCGCGCCGAGTGGTGCACCGCGCCGTAACCGGTGAGCACCGCGCACCCCAGCAGCGCGGCCTGGTCGAGAGGGACGCCCTCGGGGGCGGGCAGCACGCAGTTCTCGGCGACCACGGTCTCCTCGGCGAAGGCGGCGACGTTCAGCCCGGGGTGCAGTTCCCTCCCGTCGGCGCCGTGCGCGTGGACGGCCGCCGCCCCACTCAGCGCCTGTTCGCACAACCACACCTCACCGATCGAACAGGAGTGGCACCGCCCGCACGAGGGGGCCCAGTTGAGGACCACCTCGTCGCCGGGCGCGACCCGGGTGACGCCCTCGCCGACCGCGAGGACCGTTCCGGAGCCCTCGTGGCCGAGCACGGCGGGCAGCGGGATGCGCAGGGTGCCGTTGGACAGCGAGAGGTCCGAATGGCACACCCCGGCGGCGGCGAGCCGGACGCGCACCCGGCCGGGTCCCGGCGCGGGCAGGTGGATGTCGCGGATCTCCAGTGGGGCACCCACGGCGGAAAGGACGGCTGCTCGGACCACGGTCTGACTCCCGACGTCGCTGAGGTGAACGGCGGGCGCGCGGACCGCCGCCCCGCCGTACGCGCCGCGCGGGCACCGGCCGGCGGGCCGCGCGCGGGCGGTACGGGCCGCCGGGGAACGGCCTCGTCACCCGTCACCAAACTAGCGGCGTTAGTTTTCCGGCACCAGGGGCCCTGCCCCGTCAGGGGGCGGGGAGCCGTTTCCCGACCGGACCGGGGCTCCGCTCCCCCGCCCTCGCGGCCCCTGGGCCCACCGTCGCGCGCTGCCTACGATGCTGGGGTGAGCGATGAAGCAGCGCCCCTCCTCGACGAGCTGATGCCGTGGTCGGTGGCGGCGCCGAGGGCCGGCCGGGACTGGCCGCTGGCGGCCGACGAGGCCAGTCTGCGCAGGCGGTGGTCCGCCTTCACGGCGGCGGGACCGGCGGAGCGCGAGCGGCTGCTGGTGCCGAGCCGGGCGCGGGGGCTGCACACCGCCGTGGCGCAGTTGCCCGGCGGTCCGGCGGGGACGGCGCGGCTGGCCAGGGAGAACGGCCCGTGCCCCGATCCGGTCCTGGTGGCGCACGGCCCCTTCGACGAACGGTTCCTGCTGCCCGATCACCGGCTGCTGGACGCGGCGCGGCCGGAGCTGTGGCGGGTCGCGGACGCGCGACAGTGGTTCCTGGTGGAGCGCGGGCGGTCCGCCGAGGGCGAGTTCCCCGCGCTGACGGTGAGCGGACGGCTGCCCTTCGGTGAGGACCGCCCAACCCGCGTACGCCCTCTGTACCGCAGGCCGGGTGGCGTGGAACCGAACCTCGCGCCGGGGCTGTTGGCGTTCCTGTCCGAGCGGTACGGGGCGGAGGTGACGGCGCGGGACTTCGCGGCCTGGGCGCTCGCCGCCGCACGGCCCGGACCGGGGGGCCTCGCGGTACCGCTGCCGGACGGGGCGCCGGTCTGGGAGCGGGGCGTGGCGCTGGGCCGTGCGCTGCGCGCGGCGCTCACGCGCGGGGCGGGCGGGGACCGGCCCCGGCTGCCCGGCGGGAGGCGCCCGTACGTGCGCCGGACGCTGCCCCTGACCGGGCGCGGACCCGTGCCCGCGCTCGCCTTCGACCCGCAGGAGGAGGCGCTGCTGGTCGGCGCGACCGGCCTGGTCTCCCCGGTGTCCCGGGCCGCCTGGGAGTTTCGCCTGCGCGGGGAGCGGGTGATCGAGCGCTGGTTCGCCGAGCGGCTCCCGGCGGACACCGGGCAGGGGTCCCCGGAGACGGCCGGTGGGCTGGCGGCGCTCGGTCCGGCCGACTGGCCCCAGTCCTGGACCTCACAACTGCTGGAACTGATCACCGTCCTGACCCTGGTGGCCGAAGCGCGCGAGGGGTGTGCGGCGCTGGCCGCCGCTCCGGGGCCCACGCTGGACGCACAGCGGCTGCGGGCGGCCGGGGTGCTGCCCGCCCCGGCGGCCGCGCGCAGGCCCGCCTCCGTCCTGGACCACCTGGAGGAGGGGCCGGAGGGGCAGTTCGCCCTGCTGTGAGCGCGGGAGGGGCGGCCCGCCCCGGCACGAGGACGAAGGACGCGGCCGAACCACCCGGTCAGGGCCCGCTGGGGCGCGGGTCCCGCACCGCCCCGTCCGTTCCGCCCCGTCCGTTCCGCCCCGTCCGGTTCCGCCCCGAACCCGTTCAGGACCCTCGGGACGAGCCGTTCGAACAGGGCTTCGGGGGCCTGTGGCTCCGCGCCCCCGGCGGACGCGGCCCGGCCGGTGGCGCGTCCGGTGGCGGGGAGCCTCGCGTGCCCGGGGCCGCTGATCGGGTGTGCCTGCCGCGCGCGGTACGGCAATACACCCGCAGGGGCCACTGACGTCCGTGGGGAGGCGGACGCGGGCCCGGCCGCGGGCGGACGCGCAGGCGGGGGTGGAGGAGCGGGGAGGGACCGCGGCGGACCGGGTCCGCCGCGGTCAGTGACCGCCGAAGAGTGTCCTGCGCAGTCGCTTCAACGGCGCGAACAGCGACACTCTGCGCAGACGCGCCCTGCTGTTCGTCGCGTTGGCCGGCGGCGCCGGCACGCGCGCGGTGACCTCGCGCATCAGCGAGGTCGCCTCGGCCACGTCGCGCTGCGCGACGGCAGGACCGCCGAGCACCGCGAGATGACGGTCGAGACGCGAACTGCTCGCACTGCTTCCGCAGGTGATCGCAGGCACTCGCGGCCTGCTGCGGACCGTTATCTGTTCCATTTCACTCCCCACCCGTACGACAGGCACCCGGCCCCGGGCAGAGTAACCCTATCGTCCTCGCGCGACACCCGTGCATCCGCGTCACAGGATTTACCTACCCCGTAAGGGGGTTGACGACTACTCATGAGGTGAGGAGCATTGCGGGGCAAGAAGGTCGAAAAGGGGCATGTCGGCTTGATTCCCCTCGGCGGCGGGCGCCCGCCGCCTCCCGCGGGCCCGGCCGGCCCGGCGTCCGCCGAGGACGCCCGGACCGGCCGGACCCGGGGGTCAGCGAGCGGCGGCGGTGAAGACCGGGAGGTATCCGCCGGACTGCCCGGCCGCCTTCGGGTGGTAGGACTCTCCGATGTTGAGCAGGTCGAGACTGTGCAGCCACGAGGCGCCCGAGCAGATCTCGTGCCCGGCGAAACTCGTGCGCACGTCCCCGAAGGCGAAGCCGTGGTCGGCGGCGCGTTTGGCGGTGACGCTGTTGAGCAGGTCCGAGGCCCCGTTGATCGCGGAGCGCTCGGTCTCGCTCAGCCCCGCGACGCAGGTGCCGTTGAGCTGGTAGAAGCGCGGGTAGCCGAGGACGACCACGCGGGCCTGCGGGGCCTTGGCGCGGATCGCGTCGTAGACCTTGTCGAGGGCGGCGGGCAGCGTCGAGTTGACGTAGGACCGTGCGGTGTTGACCCGGGCCACGCAGGTGTCCGTGGACTGGAGCACACAGGTCGTCATGACGTCGGCGAACCCGGCGTCGTTGCCGCCGATGCTGATGCTGACGGTGCCGGTGGAGGCGGACAGGGGAGCGAGCTGTTTGGCCAGCACATCGCCGGTCACGGCCCCGGAGCAGGCCGTGAAGCTGAAGCTCGACGGCGAGTGCGCGGCGGCCCAGAGGGCGGGGTACGCCTTGCTGCTGCGCTTGCAGTCGCCGCTCGCGCTGTCGTACGAGCCGGAACCGACGCCGGAGGAGTAGGAGTCACCGAGAGCCACATAGCCGGTAGGCGCTGCTTGTTCGGCGGCGTTCGCGAGCCCGGCCCCGGCGATCGAGGCGGTGGCGGCGAGCAGGAGCGAGGACATGTATGCCGTGAAACGGGACAATCTCATGGAACCTCCCTTAGCAGGATTTCTGCCAGGACTGTGGTACCACCGTCCGGAGGGTGTCGGGAGTGTCCATGCCAAGAAGTTACCGGGCGGAAAGTTTCACCGGAGCCGGGTTTCAACTCCCGTTCGATGGAGTCGAATCGATCTCTCCCCGCCGGAACCAGGGCTCTCACCGGCCGTCTTGACGGTCCGGTTGTTCGGCGCACCGTGGAGGCCCCGTACCGGCCCGGCCGTGTGCGGCGTGCGCCGCGGGCGGCGGAAGGCCCGCGAGGTTCACCCGAACCGGGGACCCCTCGGCTGCCCGGAGTTCACGCTCGCGCCGGGTGGTCGCCCCGGCGGGTCCGGTCCGCGGTGGCGCGCGGGAGGAGCGGGCCGGCCGCCGTCCCGCCCCTCGGGCGCGGCGTTTGGGCGGTGCCCCGCCGTCCTCCGGTCCGGGCGAAGTCGTCGACGGCCGGGGGGTGTCCGCCCGGCCGGAGGTGACCATCCGCCGAACCGGGGCGACGGTGGAAAAAGGGTGCGCGGGAGCGTCCCGTGCCGGATCATGGCGGCATGTCCGAGAACCCGTACGCCAGCCTCCCGGTCCGGCTCCACGTCGACGACAGCGATTCACCGACGGACGTGGTCGACGCGTTGTTCCTGGGCCGTTTCGCGACGGGGGAGCAGCCCTTCTCGGTGAGCCGCCATGTGGAGCGCGTGAAGAAGGGGGCGAGTCTGCTGCCCCCGGAGGCGAGAGTGCTGCGCAGCGCGAAGGACGAGGACCGCGGCGCGGTCCTCGCGGAGGGCACGGGCTGGACGCTGCTGGCCTCGCGGTGGAGCCGGGGCGCCGACGTCACGGTCACCGCGACCAGCGCCGAACTCGCGGAGGAGGTCGTCGCCTCGGCCACCAAGGACGTCGAGGACGAGCCGGAGCCCAAGCCCGAGAACGTCACGATGGGCTTCTGGCACCTGTCGCCGCGCCGGGGCCCGCACCGTACGACCCGGCAGATCTCGGCGGGCACCTGGGAGCAGGTGCGGGAGAACTACACGGCGCCGGTCGCGGACGCGATGGACTCGCTGATGAAGCTGACGCCCGAGGACATCTCGGGACGGCTGCTCCTGCTGCACGGTCCGCCGGGCACGGGCAAGACCTCGGCGCTGCGTACGCTGGCCCGTTCCTGGCGGGAGTGGTGCCAGGTGGACTGCGTCCTCGACCCGGAGCGGCTGTTCAACGACATCGGCTATCTCATGGACATCGCGATCGGGGAGGACGACGGGGCGGGCGGCCGGTGGCGGCTGCTGCTCCTGGAGGACTGCGACGAGCTGATCCGCGGCGAGGCCAAGCACGCGGCGGGCCAGGCCCTCTCGCGGCTGCTCAACCTCACGGACGGGCTGCTCGGGCAGGGCCGCAACGTCCTGGTCGGGGTCACGACCAACGAGGACCTGGAGCGGCTGCACCCGGCCGTGGTCCGCCCCGGCCGCTGCCTCGCGCGGATCGAGGTGGGCCCGCTGACCCGCTCGGAGTCCCTGGAGTGGCTGGACGGCGCGGCCCTGGAGACCGAGCACCGGGTGGGCCGGGAGGGCGCGACGCTCGCCGAGCTGTACGCCCTGCGCCGCGGCTCGGGCCCGGCCTCCGTGCCGGGGGCGCGGGAGAGCGCGGACGCGGGACTCTACCTGTGAGCGACGTCCCCCGGAATCCCCCCGCCCGGCCTCAGTTGCCGTAGGCGGCGCGCAGCGCGTTCTCGACGGCCGCGCGGGCCGCCGTCGCGTCGAGGCCGAGGTGCCGGGCCCGTTCCGCGTACGCGGCGGCGGCCTGGGCGGCCTCCTGGCTCGCGGCGTCCCCGGCGGCGGCGACGAAGGTGCCGTTGCGGCCCCGGGTCTCGATCACCCCGTCGCTCTCCAGCGCCCGGTACGCCTTGGCGACGGTGTTGGCGGCGAGCCCGAGCTCCTGGGCCAGGCCCCGGACCGTGGGCAGTTTGTAGCCCGTGGGCAGCGCGCCGGACAGCGCCTGCGCCAGGATCGTGGCCCGCACCTGCTCGTACGGCGCGAGGGCGGCGTCATGGTCGATGTCGATCTTCAGGTTCACGCGGCGATTGTCCCGCACGCGGGGCGCGCACGGGGCGGGACGAGCAGGAGGGGGCGGGAAAAAGGAGGGGTGCCCGACGCGGCACCTCCGGTACCTTCGCGGCGATGACTCCTCCCTTTTCCGTACGTGATCTCGACCCGGCCTCCCCCACCGACGCCGAGGGGGTGACGGCTGTCCTGCGGGCCGCGGTTCCGCCCCACCTGACCACCCCCGAGGCGGTCAGGTGGTCCGTCGGCCACGCCCCGGCGGCGCAGCGCTTCCGTCTCCTCGTCGCGCAGGACGAGGAGGGGCTGGTGCTCGGGCGGGCCCAGGTGGGCCTCGCCCACGAGAGCCCGACTCGGGGAGCCGCCTTCTGCAACGTCTACGTCCATCCGGAGCACCTCCGTCGGGGCGTGGGCTCGGCGCTCGTACGGGAGGCCGAGAAGCACCTCGTCGAGGTGGGCGGCAGGTCCGTCTACTCCTGGGTCCTGGAGGGGCCGGGAAACCGGGCCTTCGCGGCCTCGTTCGGCTACACGCCCTCGCGTTCCGCGCACTTCCTGCGCCTGGACCTGACGGCGGGGCTGCCAGAGGCGGGCGAAGTACCCGTCGGCGTCGAGCTGGTGCCCGCCTCCGCCTTCGACGGGGACCCGCGTCCGCTGTTCCTCCTCGACGCCGAGTGCACCAAGGACGAGCCGAGCGACATCGGCATCGAACTGGACGACTACGCGGACTGGCTGGAGTACACCTGGAACCATCCGCTGCTCGACCGGGAGCTGACCACGGTGGTCCTCGTGGACGGGGTGCCGGCCGCGTTCAGCGCCGCGCACTCGGACCGGGTGAGCCGGTACTCCTCGGCGATGACGGGCACCCTGCGCGCGTACCGGGGCCGGGGCCTCGCGAGCCTCGCGAAGGCCACGGCGCTGCGCCGGGCGAGGGCGGCGGGGCTGACGGAGGCGTTCACGGGCAACGACATGGAGAACGGCCCGATGCTCGCGATCAACCGCCGGCTCGGCTACGAGATCGTCGCGACGGAGGTGCGCCATGTCCACGAACTCGGCTGAACCCCGAGGGCGGAGCGAGGAGGTGACCGTGGTGCTCACCAAGGCGGGCCGCACCAAGAAGCGGTACCGGGCGCGGTGGCTGTCGGACGACGGGGAGCGCGCCACGGTGCGCGCCCCGTGGTCCTCCCCCGGGACCCGCGACTTCGGCTTCGTCCGCTTCGAGCCGGGCGACGTGTTCACCGAGCACTACTGGCGCTCCGCCTGGTACGCGGTGAAGGAGGTCCGGGCGGCGGACGGCCGGCTCAAGGGCTGGTACTGCGACATGACCCGCCCCGCCCGCGTGACGGACCGGGAACTGGTGGTCGAGGACCTGGAGCTGGACCTGTGGGTCTCGGCCGACGGCACGCGCGTACTGCGTCTGGACGAGGACGAGTTCACCGGGAGCGGCCTGCCGCGAAGCGACCCGGAGGCGGCCGGCGAGGCTCTGCGCGCCCTCGGTCGCCTGGAGAGACTGGCCCGCGAACGGGGACCGGCGGGGCTGCGGGAGCTGGTGGGGGGCTGAGCGGCCCGGCGCGGGTCCGTGGCGCGAACGCGTACGCCCCCGCACGGTCCACGCGTCGGGGTCGGTGTCCTCGTGGAAGCCGCCCAGGTGCGGGGGCGCGGGCCACACTCGCCGGTGTCGGCGGGCCCGGCCGGGTACTCGGGGCGGACGGTCCCGGCGGTCGTGGCCGGTTGCCCGGTCGTCCACCGCCGTGGCCGTACCGGGCGTGGGTCCCGTCCGCACAGCGGGAGGAGACGGTCGCGCTCGTCGACCAGGAGGACACGGGAGGTCCGCCGGCTCTTGCGTTCCACGGGCGCCGGCCCCGCCGGCCCGTCAGGACGCGCCCCTCCTGACAGTCGTCTGCGGCAGCACCCGCGCCCGGTTCGGCACCGCGGGGTCGGCGGCGACCGGGTCGGCCGCCTCGTGGCGGTGGAGGACGAAGCGGTGGCCCTCGCGGTAGGCGAGGAGGCCGGCCCTGCAGTAGGCGATCAGGTCGGGCGGGAGGTCGGACAGGGGGTACCAGTCCAGTGCGGAGCACTTGTGGGGCTCCGCGTTGAAGGGTTCCCCACCGGCGCCGTACTCCGCTTCGAAGAACCAGCCGACGCGCGGGTCCCCGGAGGGCGCGGCGTGCTGCATGACGGTCGCGACGCGGAGGTCCTCGGGGCGCAGCCGCAGGCCCACCTCCTCCTCGGCCTCCCGCAGCATCGCCTCCAGGACGTCCTCACCGTCCTCGACATGGCCGGAGGGCGCGTGCAGGAGGCCGTCCGCGTACCCGGTGTTCGCGCGGCGGGCGAGCAGGACCTCGTCCCCGCGCCGCAGGACGAGGTGGACGTCGACGATCTCCTTGTGCCGGCGGACGGGGGCGGGCACGGCGAGCGCCGCGTACCGCTCGTCGTCCACCGGGCGGCCCCACAACCGGGCGTCCTCGCTGAGGGATTCGGTGTGGACGCGTTCGCTGAGCGGGGCGAGCAGGGCGGTGAGGCGGGCGGCGGGGAGGCCGGTGCCGTTCCAGAAGCCCTCGACCAGGACGAGCCGGCCGCCGGGGCGCAGCAGCGCGCACCAGCGGCGCAGCGCGGCGGCCGGATCGGGCAGGACCCACAGCAGGTGCCGGACGAGGACGACGTCGAAGGAGCGGGGCGCGAACGGCGGGTGTCGCGCGTCGCCGGTCAGGACCCGGGCCGCGGCGTCGGCGTGGCCGGTCCCGGCCAGTTTGGCGCGGGCCCGCCCGGTCATGCGCGGGGAGCTGTCGACCGCCGTCACCCGGTGCCCCGCCTCGGCGGCGAGCAGCGCGAGACTTCCGGTGCCGCAGCCGAGGTCGAGCACGTCGGAGGGCGCCCGGGGCAGCCAGCGGCCCATCCGCCCGGCCCACGCGGCCCGCACCCCGGGGTCGCGCAGCCCGTGATCGGCCTCCTCGTCGAAGGTGTCGGCCACGGTGTCCCAGTCGGTGGCGTGGCCCCAACGGGCCCCGGGGGCCGGGGCGGTGGTGGGAGGCGTGCCTTCCGGTGTGCCCGTGCCGTGCTCGGCGCCCCTCGCTTCACGTGCCGTCATACGTGGTGCTCCCCGTCGTTCCTCGTACCTGGATGCCTCGTCCGGACCGCTGCTCTCACGAGATCGTGCCACCCGCCACTGACACCGAGCCCCGCGCACGTCACACCTCGCGCTCAAGCGCGGCCTCCAGGGGAGGACCGGACGTGCGCCCCCTCGTGACGGCGTGCGCTCGGCGTGCTTCAGTCCGGGCGAGAAGCCTCGTGGGGCGCGCGGGAGACAGGGAGGCCCGGCCGGCCTCAACTGCCCCGAGCCGCAGGGAAACCGTGGACATATGCCAAGGGCATGAGAAGGTAGCGCTACGTCGTGGTTCCGTGACCACATCGCAAGTGCCGTGAGTCACACGGCGGGTGCGACGCGCCCACGGACCTGAGTCCCGGTCAGGCACTCAGGCACATGATCGATCACGACATCTCCGCTGATCAGACGAATCCGCCGGATGACGTAACGAGCCTTCGAAAGCTACGCACCTGACCCCTGGCACCGAGTGCCGGAACCGGGGAAGCGGGAGGGGCCGGTGGCGCATCCCGCCCCGGCGCGCCGTGCCGGTAAAGTCTTCCCACCACCTCTCGGGCCCCAGGCTCTCGCGCCTTTCCGGAGGACCACGGCAGTCGTGGGTCCCGGACGAAGGAGGTGGTTACCGATGGCCGTTGCGCCGGAGGGGCACTGTCGTTGTTGCAGCAGGCGTGACCCGTACCGCTGGGCGCGCTGGCTGGGGCCGGCTTACGCGATCTACCGGATCGTGCGCGGCGTCTGGCCCCTGTAACGCGAAATCCCCGACCTGACAGGTCGGGGATCGCTGCGCACCGCGGTGTCGCTGGGACACGGAGGCTCCACCTCAAACCTTGGCCAGGCGCAAGGGTGGGGCCTTCGTGCTGCGCGCGCACAAGGCTACCGGCCAGTACCCGCATCAGCCGCCCGGTGGGCGTGACACAGGTCACTAAAGCACGGACCCCCTTATGGTGCCCTGAATCCGCGGGGTTTTCCATGGCTGACCGCTAGTGATTACGTGAGCGGCCGTCACCGGCCCGGAGAACGCGGGGTCCGGGTGGGCCGGACACGGCCTGACCTCGGACGACCGGCGGTGAACAGCACATCTGAACGGAAGAGCCGGTCCGGTGCGGAAAGGCGCGGACCCCGTTCACAGGCAATCAGTTGTGCGCCTTTTCCCGACAACGAGCGAAGAGAGACGCGGCCCGTCGGAGCGGGACCCGCTCCTCCCGCCGGAACCGGTCTCCGGTCCCCGCTCTCCGGTCCCCGCTCTCCGCTCTCCGCTCTCCGCTCTCCGGCCTCAGCGAACCGGGGCGGTCCTCACACCGCCTTGCGGTGGTGGACGCGGTCGTGGCGGCCGTCCGCCCGGCGGTCCGTCACCTCGTAGCCGGGCCGGGGGTGAAGGCGCTGGTTCTCGTGCAGGAGCGCGTCCGCGCGGAACCGGACCCCGACGGACGGCGGCGCTCTCCACGCGCGTCTCGTTCAGGCCGCGAGGGTGCCCGGGACGATCGCGTCGGGGCCGAAGCGGGCGCGGGCCCGGTCGGCGGCGGCCTCGATGCGACGGGCCCTGTCGTCGGCGGGGTCGAAGGTGAGCTGGTGGGCGGCGCGTTCGGCGGGGCCCAGGCCCTCGGCGCGCAGGGCGAGGCCGCGGACCCGGGCGCGTTGCAGGCCGAGCGCCTCGTACAGGGCGTACGCGGTGGTGGTCAGGTCGGTGGTGTGCGCGGTCGCCTCGGGGAGCCTGCGGGTGCGGGTGGTCGTGGTGCGGTCGGCGTAGCGGACGGTGAGGGTCAGGCAGGCGCACACCTGATCCTCCTCGCGCAGCCGGGCGCCGAGTTCCCCGGTGAGGGAGAGCAGGGCGCGGCGGTGCCGGAAGGGGTCGATCTCGTCGCGGTCGAAGGCGCGGTGCGCGCCGATGGAGCGGGCGAGGGCGTTCGGGGTGACGGGGGTGGGGTCGATGCCGTGGGCGCGGGTGCGCACCTCGCGTCCGGCACGGGCGCCGAGGATGCGCTGGAGGGTGCCGAGGGGCGCGGCGGCGACCCGGTCCACCGAGTCGAGGCCGTAGGAGCACAGCGCGCGGGCGGTGGCGGCGCCGACACCGGGGAGGGCGGCGACGGGTTTGCGGGCGAGGTAGTCGGCGAGGCCGTCCTCGGTGACGGTCACGGTGGCGCCGGTCCGCGCCTCGCGGGCCGCCATCCGGGCGATCAGCGGGGTGGGGCCGACGCCGATCGCGCACTCCACGCCGTGCAGGGCGAGGGCGCGCAGCCGTACGAGCGCGGCGAGTTCTCCGGCGTCCCGGCCGAAGTAGCGGTGGGCGCCGCGCACGTCGGCGAGCGCGGTGTCGGGGGGCAGCGCCTGGACGAGGGGGGTGATGCCCTCGACGGTGGCGATCAGCGCGGGCAGGGCGGCCTCGGTCTCGGGGGCGAGCCGGAACCGTACACAGATCACCGCCATCGTGGCCTGGCCGGGGGCGTTGGGGGGATGGGCGTCCTCATCCGGCGCTCCCCTGGCTCTGGTGCCACAGTTTCCCGCCGGCCAGGGTGCGGCCGGTCGCGGCGGTGTCGGCGCCCGCCGGTTTGAGGTCGGCCCACGGGTTGAGCGCGAAGCCGGTGGGCAGGGTGATGCGGCGGGCCGCCGAGGGGGGCTCCCCGGGGACCTCGGCGAGCGGTTCGGCGAGTTTCGCGGAGACCGCGGCGAGCCCGCCCTCGGCGCGCAGTTCGAGGAGTTCGGCGAGGTTCCAGGCGACGGTGCCGACGACGCTGAAGCTGCGCGGCCCCCGGCGTTGCACGGTGCCGCGCACGAGCAGCAGCCAGGAGTGGAAGACGGTGTGCGCGCAGCGTTCGTGGCTGTCGTCGAAGAAGGCGATGTCGACGAGGCCGCTGCCGTCGTCCAGGGTGGTGAAGACGACGCGTCTGCCGGAGCGGATGGGCGGGGTCTGGGTGGCCGCCTTCGCACCCGCGACCAGGACCGTCGTACCGTGCGGGACCTCGCGCAGGCGGCGCGCGGAGACCACGCCGAGTTCGTCGAGGAACGTCTGGTGGTCGCCCATGAGGTGGCGGGAGGTGTCCATGCCGAGGATGCCGAGTTCGGCGCTGAGCCGTTCGGTCTCGTCGAGGTCGGGCAGTCCGGCGGGCGCGGTGCGGCGGCCCCCGGACAGCGGGAGCTGGGCTCCGTGCGAGGCGGCGCCCCGGCCCATGCGGTGCAGCTCGGTCAGGTGCAGCAGCAGATCGCGGCGGTTGCCGCCGAAGGCGTCGAGCGCGCCGACCTGGGCGAGGCGTTCGGCGACGGGTTTCGAGGGGCGGGCGCGCTGCCAGAAGTCGAGCAGCGAGGTGAACGGCTGGGCGGCGACGAGGCGTTCGGCCTCGGTCTCGCTCATTCCGTGCACGTCGGCGAGGCCGAGCCGCACCCCCCAGCGCTCCCGGCCGCCGGCCGCGCGCTCCCGGTCGCCGGCCGCGCCCCGCTCCTGGTCGTCGGCCGCGCACTCAGTCTCCTCGGACACCAGTTCGATACGGTGGGCGACCGCCGAGCGGTTCACGTCCAGCGGCAGGATCGGCACCCCGCGCCTGCGGGCGTCCGCGAGCAGCAGCCGCTTGGGGTACATGCCGGGGTCGTGGGTGAGCAGACCCGCGTAGAAGGCGGCCGGGTGGTGGGCCTTGAGCCAGGCCGACTGGTAGGTCGGCACCGCGAACGCGACGGCGTGCGCCTTGCAGAAGCCGTAGGAGCCGAAGGCCTCCACGATCTCCCAGGTGCGGGTGACCGTGTCCGCGTCGTAGCCGCGCGCGGCGGCCCGCTGGGCGAACCAGAAGCGGATGCGGCCCTGCGACTCGGGGTCGGACAGCCCGCGCCGCACCCGGTCGGCCTCGTCCCGGCCGCAGCCGGTCATGATGTCCACGAGGTCGATGATCTGCTCGTGGAAGACGACCACCCCGTAGGTGTCGGCGAGCGGCGCTTCGAGGTCGGGGTGCGGGAAGCGGACCGGGGCCCGGCCGTGCCGGGCCTCGATGAAGGGGCGCACCATGTCGGCGGCGACCGGGCCGGGCCGGAACAGGGAGATGTCCACGACCAGATCGTGGAAGGTGGCGGGCTGGAGCCGGCCGACCAGATCGCGCTGTCCGGGCGACTCGATCTGGAAACAGCCCAGCGTCTCGGTGGACTGGATGAGCCGGTACGTCCTCGGGTCGCCCTCCGGGATCGCGTCGATGTCGGGCTCGGTTCCGGTGGCGCGGCCGATCTCGGCGACCGCGTGGGCCATCGCGGACTGCATCCGCACGCCCAGCACGTCGAGTTTGAGCAGGCCGAGGTCCTCGACGTCCTCCTTGTCGAACTGGGCCATGGGCAGCCCCTCGCCGCTCGTGGGCACGACGGGCGTACGGGAGAGCAGGGAGGCGTCCGAGAGCAGGACCCCGCACGGGTGCATCGCGATCCCGCGCGGCAGCGCGTCGAGCCCTTCGACCAGTTCCCAGAACTTCGCGTACTTCTCGCGCTCCCCGGCGATCTCGGCCAGCTCCGGGAGTTCGTCCATCGCGGCGCGCGCGTCCCTGGCCCGGATGTGCGGGAACGCCTTGGCGATGCGGTCGATGTCGGCCGGGTCCATGGACAGGGCGGCGCCCACGTCGCGGATCGCGTGCCGTACGCGGTAGGTCTCGGGCATCGCGACGGTCGCGACGCGTTCGGGGCCGAAGCGGTCGAGGATCGCGCGGTAGACCTCGATCCTGCGGGCCGACTCGACGTCGATGTCGATGTCGGGCAGCACCGGGCGCCGCTTGGACAGGAAGCGCTCCATGAGCAGCCCGTGCTCCAGCGGGTCGGCGTGCGCGATGCCGATCAGGTGGTTGACCAGGGAGCCGGCGCCCGAGCCGCGCGCGGCGACCCGGATGCCCAGGCCCCGTACGTCGTCGACGACCTGGGCGACGGTGAGGAAGTACGAGGCGAAGTCGTGGTGGGCGATGATGTCCAGCTCGTGGCGCGTGCGCTCCCAGTACTCCCCCGCTCTCGGGCCCCGGTCGTAGCCGCGCCGGACCATCCCGGCGACCGCGCGGGAGGCCAGGGCGCGCTGGGCGGTGCGGCGGCCCGCGCCGACGAGGTGGGCCTCGGGGAAGCGGACGGAGCCGATGCCGAGGTCGTCCTCGGGGTCGACCAGGCATTCGGCGGCGGTGCGGCGGGTCTGCTCCAGCAGCTGGTGGGCGGTGTGCGGCGGGAGCCCCGCGGCCGTCACGATCCGTCCGGCCTCGTGCAGCATCCGGTCGCCGTCCTTGAGCCAGCGCTCCCCGCTGTCGAGTTCCCCGCGCGGGTCGATCGGTACGAGCCTGCGGGCCGCGTCCAGGACGTCGGCGATCTGGCCCTGGCCCGGGTCGGCGTAGCGCACGGCGTTGGTGAGTACCGGCCGTACCCGCTGCTCGGCGGCGAAGCCCACGGTACGGGCGGCCAGGCGCAGCGAGCCCGGTCCGGTCCCGGTGCGGCCGTGGTGGACGGCTTCCAGGCGCAGGGCGTCCCCGTACCGTTCGCGCCAGGGCACGAGCAGCCGGGCGGCCCGGTCGGGGCGGCCCGCGGCGAGGGCGCGGCCCACGTCGGAGGCGGGGCCGAGCAGGACGGTGACGCCCTCCCCGTGGTTCTCCTCCCACGGCAGCAGCGGGGTCCCCTCCCCGGCGTGGGCGGCGGTGATCAGCCGGCACAGCGTGGCCCAGCCGCGCGCCCCGTCGCGGGCGAGAAAGGTCACCCGGGGCGCGGACTCGTCGAGGAAGGCGCCGCCGCGTACCGGGGCGCGCCGCCGCGCCGCCCCGGGGCCGCGCGGGCCCGCGGGCGCCGGTTCGGCCACCGCGAGGTCGACGCCGAACAGGGGCCGCACGCCCTCCTTCGCGCACGCCTTGGCGAACCGTACGGAACCGGCGAGGGTGTCGCGGTCGGTGAGGGCCACCGCGTCCATGCCGCGCCGCGCGGCGCGGGCGGCGAGCGTCTCGGGGTGCGAGGCGCCGTAGCGCAGCGAGTAGCCCGAGACGGTGTGCAGGTGGGTGAAGGGCTGGGGGCGCGCGGCCCCGCTCCCGGTCGGGTCCACGGCGGAAGCGCCCGCGCCCTCGGGGTGCGGAGAAAGCGTCATCCGTACCTCCTCGGACCAGTCGTTCCCACCCCCTCGCCACCACCATAGACCACTTTCGAACGCTCGTACGATTAGCGGGTGCGGGGCGGCCGGCGCCCCCGGCGAGGGGCGGCCCTCAGCCATTCGGCCCCCGCCCACCTGCGGGAACGGGGCGGAACACGGAGCGTGGTGGCTATGACGCAGACCGCCGACGCGCCGTCCGGACGCTTCCGGGACGAGGTGAGGAGTGCGGTCTCCCCGCGTGCCGCACTGCTCGTTCTCGGCGTCCTCGCGCTCCAGCTCCTGTTCATCGCCTCCTACGTGGGGGCCCTGCACCACCCCGACGCCACCGACGTCAAGGTGGCGCTGGTCGCCCAGGACGAGCGGATCGCGCAGCAGAGCGCCCGCAGGATCGAACGGCTGCCGGGCAGACCGCTCTCCCCCCGGGTCCTCGCCGACGAGTCCACCGCCCGGCACCAGATGCTGAACCGGGACATCGACGCGGCCCTGCTGGTCGATCCGCGCGGGGAACGCGACCGGCTGCTCGTCGCGACCGGACAGGGGGCCACCGAGACCCGGGTGATCCAGGAGATCTTCGGGGAACTGGTGCGCTCCCACGACCGTGCGCTGGCCGTCGAGGACGTCGCCCCGGCCGACCCCAAGGACGCGAACGGGCTGTCCTCGTTCTATCTCGTGGTCGGCTGGTGCGTGGGCGGCTACCTGTGCGCCGCGATCCTCGCGATCAGCGCGGGCGCCCGGCCCGCCAATCTCTCGCGGGCCGTGATCCGGCTCGCGGTGACGGCGCTGTACGCCGTGGTCTCCGGGATCGTCGGCGCGGTGATCGCCGGCCCGGTCCTCGGCGCGCTGCCCGGGAGCGTGCTCGGGCTGTGGGGGCTGGGGGCCCTCGTCGTGTTCGCGGTGGGCGCGGCGACCCTGGCCCTGCAGACGGTCTTCGGGATCGTCGGCATCGGCATCGCGATCCTGATCGTCGTGGTCGGGGGCAACCCGAGCGCGGGCGGGGCCTTCCCGGCGCCGTTGCTGCCGGACTTCTGGCGCGCGATCGGCCCGGCCCTGCCCCCGGGCGCCGGGACTTGGTCGGCCCGCTCGATCGCGTACTTCCGCGGCAACGCGCTCACCGGGCCGCTGCTGGTGCTGTCCGCGTGGGCCGTGGGCGGCGTCCTGGTCACCCTCCTGGGCACCGCCCTGAGAGGGCGCGGCACTTCGGCGGGGCGCCATTACGGGGTACGGCGACCGGTGCCGGAGGGGCCGGGACAGGGCCCGGCGGGACAGGGCCCGGCCGGGCCGGGCACCGGGGCGACGGCCTCCTGAAGACCCGGCCTCCCGGCCGCACGCGGAACGTCCCGGTCCCCGAGGTGCGGGGGCCGGGACGTCCGGGGTTCAGCTCCGGGGCACGGGGAGCCGGTCGGTCAGCCGATCTGGGCACCGGTGGCGGCGAGCGCCTCGGTCACCGGCTGGAAGAAGGTCTCGCCGCCGGAGGAGCAGTCACCGCTGCCGCCGGAGGTGAGGCCCACCGCGCTGGAGCCCGCGAAGAGCGAGCCGCCGCTGTCGCCGGGCTCGGCGCACACGGTGGTCTGGATCAGGCCCTCCACGATGTCGCCGCCGCCGTAGTTCACGGTCTGGTCCAGGCCGGTGACCTCGCCGTCGTGCACCCCGGTGGTGGAGCCGGAGCGGGTGACGGTCTGGCCGACCTGGGCGTCGGCCGCGCCGGTGATCTGCTGGCTGCTGCCGTTGTACAGGTCCACCTCACTCGGGTGCGAGACGCTTGAGCTGTACTTGACGAGGCCGAAGTCGTTGCCGGGGAACTCGGAGGCCGCGTTGCTGCCCAGCGCGTTGCCGTCCGCGTCGGTCCAGTTGTCGATGGCCTCGGTGCAGTGGCCCGCGGTGAGGAAGGCGGGCGCGCCGCCGACCGTCACGTTGAAGCCCAGGGAGCAGCGTCCGCCGGAGCCGTTGATGGCGTCCCCGCCGGAGATGAAGGGCTTGAACTCTCCCTTGCTCTGCTTGAGCGTGGCCTTCGAGCCGAGCTTCTCCACGGCCGCCGTCAGCCTGGCGAGCTTCGCGCCCTTGACGGTGCGGTCGGCGGTGACGACGACCTTGTTGGAGACCGGGTCCACGCCCCAGGCGGTGCCGGGTATCGCGGTGGTCTGCTCGGCCACGGCGGAGCGCGCGGACTTCAGCTCGGCCAGGGTGTGCTGGACGACTCTCGCCCGCGCCCCGGCGGCGCGGGCCGTCCGCGCGGCCTTCTCGCTCGTGACGTTGACGACGAGGTGTTCGGCCTTCGCGTCGTAGTAGGTTCCCGCCGCCTCCTTGCCGAGGTGTCCGGCGAGGGTCGCGGCGAGCTTTTCGGCCTTCGGCGCGGTGAGGGTGTGCGGGGCGGCGGTGGGGGTCGCCTCCGCCGCGTTCGCGGTCTGGAAGGTGAAACCGGCCGCGAGCAGTGCGGCCACTCCCGTGCCGGCGACGGCGGCACGCCGCCCGGTGGTGCGTCGGTGCGTCACTTCACGTCCTCCTGTGGGGGGTTGGTCCCGGAAGCTGTGGGGGGGGCCGGGACCGGAAGGCGTTCGCACACGTCGCCATGGCGCAGGAAAAGCCGCGTTCATGCCAACGTGTGACGCCCACTATTGCGACGGCTCACAGCCGCACACAAGGTCGAGATCCGGCCTCGGCTTCGAACGGAGCGAACGCCTCCGCTCGGTGCCGTGCTCGCCGGTCGCACCCGCTCTGTTCACGGAGCAAAGCCGGAAACCCGGCCCCGGGCCCCTGCCGGGTGACCGCGCGTAAGGAGCAGACCTGGCCGGTTCTCGCCCCTCCCGCCGCGAGGAGTCCGTGACCGGTGTGCCACCGGCATGAGCAGAAGCAAAGGCCCCGTGAAGGACCTGCGGACGGGTGGGGGACGCGGACCCGGGGCCCGTCCCGGGGCGCGTCCGGCCCGGCCCGGCCTCCTCCGCGGGGGCCCGCGGAAAACCGGGTGCCCTCCCCGCGGCCCCCTTGCTACGGTCCCGGCATGAAGCGCGCTGCCATGATCACGACGACGCCGGAGAGTGTCCCGGCGCGCTGACCGCTGATCCGAAGCGAAGCCCCGGGGCGGGTGCCCCGGGGCTTTTCCGTGCGGCCACCCGCTCCTCACCCGAACCGTTGTGGGAGCGGTCGGTCGCGGTGCTCACCGAGGCGCTGGAGCGCTCGGGCCTGCCGTACGAGGCGGTGGCCGGGGAGGCCGCGTTCTACGGGCCGAAGATCGACGTGCAGATCGCCGACCCGGCGGGCCGGGAGTCGACCCTCTCCACCGTGCAGGCCGACTTCCACCAGCCCGCGCGCTTCGGTCTGCGCTACGTCGCGCCGGACGGTTCGCGGCGGCGGCCGGTGATGATCCACCGCAGCGTCCTCGGCAGTCTGGAGCGGGTGGTGGCGCACCTCGTCGAGGTGCACGGGGGCGCGTTCCCCGCGTGGCTGGCCCCGGTCCAGGTCCGGGTCCTGCCGGTGTCGGCGTCCCAGGAGGCGCTCGCGGGGGAGTTCGTACGGCGCGCGGTTGCGGCGGGTCTGCGCGCGGAGCAGGTCCCCGCCGACCGGGGCGGCCTCGGCGCCCGGGTCCGCGCGGCCCGCCTCGCGCCGTACGTCGCGGTCCTCGGGAAGCAGGAGGCGCGGACCGGCGGGGTCGCCCTGCGGCCGCGCGGGGGCGGGCGGCCCGTGCCGATGGACGCGGAGGAGGCGCTGCGGACGATGTGCGAGCACAGCCGTCCGGGCGCGCGACAGGAGCGGGGGCCCGGTGACGCGGGCGTCTGAGGACAGGGGTGCGGGGGTGCCGGTGGCCGCCGCGGACAGCTACCGGCACCCCGCCCGGACGGGCCGGTGTCAAGGGGTTCAGTAGATACTGACGCCGTACGCGCTCAGCGCCTCGGTGACCGGCTGGAAGTACGTCGTACCGCCCGAGGAGCAGTTGCCGCTGCCGCCCGAGGTCAGGCCGATCGCCTTGTTGCCGGAGTACAGCGGGCCGCCGGAGTCGCCGGGCTCGGCGCACACGTTGGTGCGGATCAGCCCGGTGACGATGCCGTCGGCGCCGTAGTTCACCGTCGCGTTGAGGGCGGAGACGGTGCCGCTGTGGATGCCGGTGGTGGAACCGCGCCGGGTCACGCTCAGTCCGACGGTGGCGTTCGCGGCGCTCGTGATGTCCACGCTGCCCACGGTCCCGTCCTTGGCGACGGAGGCGTTGGTGTAGCGCACGAGCCCGTAGTCGTTGCCCGGGAAGCTCGATCCGGCGGTGGTGCCCAGGGTGGTGGTGTGGGCGGAGTTCGACCACCAAGTGCCGGCGCCGTTGGTGCAGTGACCGGCGGTCAGGAAGTAGTAGGTGCTGCCGCTGCGGACGTTGAAGCCCAGGGAACAGCGCCAGGAGGAGGCGTAGATGGCGTCGCCGCCGGAGATGAGCTTGCTCAGGGTGCCGGGGGTGCGTTCGATGGTCAGGGCGCCCGCGTTGGCCCCGGCCGCGTCCTTGATCTTCTGGATCTCGGCCTCGCTGACCGTGCTGTCCGCGGTGACCTGGACCTTCTTGGTCTTCGGGTCGATGTTCCAGGCGGTACCGCCGATGTCGGCGGCGAGCACGGCGTCGCTCGCGGAGGTGAGCTGCGCCGTGGAGTACGTGGTCTCCTGTCCGGCCTGCGCGGCGGGGATCGCGAGTCCGGCCGCCGCGACGAGTCCGGTCGCCACGGCGATCAGCCGGGTCCGTCTCGTCACGCCGCTGCGGGGGGTGGTGCGCTTGATCCTCACGTGGTTCCTCCCAATTGGGGAATCGGGGGCCCGTCTGTGGGGTCGGGCCCGTGAGGCGCAGCCGGGGCCGCCGCTCCCGGGTTCCGGAAGGCGGCGGCCCTGACAAGCGCTGCTCGGGAGTTTCTGTGACCACGCTGTGCACGCACAAGGGCGGCTTTCGGCCGCCGCCCGGGAGGGTCAACCCACGTACGCCGTAAGAGAGTTCACCCTTCCACGAGGTTTCGTTCGCCGGCTTGGACGGCGACCGGCAGGGTGTTGCCCGCGGGCGGGAAGGGGCACAGGAAGTGGTCGGCGAGGGCGCAGGGCGGCAGCACCGCGCGGTTGAAGTCGACCCGGACGCGCCCCTCGGCGTCGGGGGCCTGCGTGTGCAGGAAGCGGAACCGGAAGCTGCCCGATCCGCTCGTGGCGTCCGCGAAGACCGCCCACAGCCCGCCGTCCGCCTCGACGGCGACCCGCAGCCGGTGCTCGTGTCCCTCCAGACGGAAGTCCAGGTCACCGCCGAGACCGAGCCCGCGCTCGCGCCCGTCGGCGTTCGCGACCCGCTCGGTGCGGGTGGACTCGTACGGGGTGAAGCGGCCGGCCACGCTCCAGCGCGCCTCCCAGGGGCTGACGGTGAGTCCGGGGAAGGCGGTACGGGCGGGTGCGGCCGGGTCGTGAATCCGTACCGCCCACTCCCCCTCGCGGCGCAGGACGAGCAGCCGCCGGCGGCCGGCGGCGACCCGTGAGGCGGCGGGCGCCCCGGTGTCGGGGCCCAGCAGCGCCTCCCCCGCGTACGGTCTGCCGTCGACGGTGAGGCCGGTGCCGCGGGTCAGGGACAGGCTCTCCCCGGCGGGCCGCCAGCGCCCGGGAATGTCCGGAAGCAGGCCGTCCGGGTGGTCGGCGAGCCAGTGGGTGCCGGTCACGGAGAGGGGTCCGAGGGGAGCGGTGAGCGCCTCGGACCTGCGGGCACGCCACTCCTGCCACGCCCGCGTCTCCTGTGTCTCCTGCGCCTCCTGGCCGTCCTGCACCTGTGGTGTCCGTGGTGCCTGCGGCTCGGCGGGGGCCGGGGTCTCGGTGGTCACGCGGGTTCCTTTCGCGGGGCGCGGCGCGCGGCGGGCTCGCGCAGCCCCAGGTGGGAGCGGAGGGTGGTGCCGGTGTACGCGGTGCGGAAGACGCCGCGTTCCTGGAGCAGCGGGACGACCCGGTCCACGAAGGGGTCGAGCCCACCGGGGGTGAGGTGCGGGACGAGGATGAATCCGTCGGCGGCCCCGGCGTCGACGTACCGCCGCATCGCGGCGGCGACGGTGGCGGGGGTGCCGACGAAGGACTGGCGGCTCGTCGTCTCGATGACGGTCTGGCGGATGGACAGGCCCTTGGCGCGGGAGAGGGCCCGCCACTTCTCGGCGACCGCGAAGGGGTCGCCGTGCCGTACCCGGCCCTGGACCAGTGCGGAGTCGGGGACCGGGTCGATGTCGGGCAGCGGCCCGTCCGGGTCGTAGGAGGAGAGGTCGACGCCCCAGACCAGTTCGAGGGCGAGCAGGGCGTTCTGCGGGGAGACCTGCTGGCGGCGGATCTCGGCGGCGTTCTCCTGGGCCTCGGCGTCGGTGTCGCCGAGCACGTAGGTGACCCCCGGCATGATCACGAGGTCCTCGGGCCGCCTGCCGTACCGGGCGAGCCGGCCCTTGACGTCGGCGTGGAAGGCGCGGCCGGCCTCCAGGGTGCCGTGCCGGGTGAAGACGACGTCGGCGGCGCTCGCGGCGAACTCCCGCCCCTCCGGGGAGTCCCCGGCCTGGATGACGACGGGGTGACCCTGCGGCGAGCGGGGCACCTGCCACACCCCCTCCACCGAGAACTGCGGGCCGTGGTGGGAGAAGGACCCGGTGCCGTTCTCGCCCGGCGCGTCCCACAGGGTGCGCGCGGTGTCGAGGAACTCGGCGGCGCGGGTGTAGCGGTCGGCCCGGTCGAGGTAGCCGCCGCGCCGGAAGTTCTCCCCCGTGAAGGCGTCGGAGGAGGTCACGACGTTCCAGGCGGCGCGGCCCCCGCTGAGGTGGTCGAGGGAGGCGAGGCGGCGGGCGAGTTCGTAGGGCTCGTTGAAGGTCGTGTTGACGGTCGCGGCCAGGCCGAGCCGTTCGGTGACGGCGGCGAGCGCGTTCAGTACGGTGATCGACTCGGGCCGGCCGACGACGTCGAGGTCGTGGATGCGGCCGTTGTGCTCGCGCAGCCGCAGCCCCTCGGCGAGGAAGAAGAAGTCGAACAGCCCGCGCTCGGCGGTGCGTGCGAGGTGGGTGAAGGAGCTGAAGTCGATCTGCGAGCCGGAGAGCGGATCGGCCCATACGGTCGTGCTGTTGACGCCGGGGAAGTGCGCGGCGAGACGGATCTGCCGGGGGCGGCCGGCGGTGGGCGCTTCGGTGGACGCGTCGGTGCTCATACGGGCTCCCCGGCGTGGACGTGGAGGTTGGCGGGGCGGGCGAGCCCGAGGTGCTCGCGCAGGGTCGCGCCCGGGTAGAAGGTGCGGAACAGCCCCCGGTGCTGGAGCAGGGCGACCGTGCCGTTGACGAGGCGTTCGAGGTCGGGCAGGGGTTCGGCGGGGGTGAGGTGGAAGCCGTCGACGGCGCCGGAGGAGTGCCAGTCGACGAGGAGTTCGGCGAGGTCGACGGGTCCGCCCCGGTAGAAGGGCCCGCGCGGTCCGGGGCGGGGCCCGCCGCCGCCGTGTCCGGGGCGCGCGGCCCCCTCCCCGTCGCACAGGTCCACGGTGAGCGCGGCGAGGACCCGCAGCGTGTCGGGGTCGCGGCCGGACTCGGCGGCCCGCTCGCGCAGTTCGCGGCGGAGTGTGGCGGCCTCGGCGCGCCCGGAGACCCGGACGAGGGCGACGTCGGCGTAGCGCGCGGCGGTCCGCCGGGGCAGTTCCTCGGTGGCGTCCACGACGATCACCGGGTGGCCCTGCGGGGGGCGCGGCACGATGGAGGGGCCGCGGACCGAGAAGGTGGTGCCCTGGTAGTCCGTGTAGTGCAGTTTCTCGCGGTCGACGAAGCGGCCGGTGGACAGGTCGCGGATCTCCGCGTCGTCCTCCCAGCTGTCCCACAGCAGGCGCGCCACCTCGGCGACCTCTCCCGCCTCCTGCCACAGCGCGGTGGCGGGGGCGGCGGGCCTGCGGCCGAACAGCCGGGCCTCGGCGACGGTCGTGGACACGTCGACGCCCCAGCCGGCCCGGCCGTGGCTGACCCAGTCGAGGGTCGCGAGGGCGGCCTGGACGTGGAAGGGCTCGGTGTGGGTCGTGGTCACGGTCGGGACGAGCCCCACCCGGTCGGTGAGGGGCGCGAGCCGGGACAGCACCGCGAGGGCGTCGAGTCCGGGCCGGGCGAAGGAGTCGCCGAGCGTGACGAAGTCGAGGGCGCCCTGCTCGGCGAGGGCGGCCAGACGCCGGAAGTCCTCGGCGCGGGTGGCGCCGGGCAGGTCGATGGCCGCGGCGAGGTGGAATCGCCCGGGGCCGTGCGCGACGGTCATGGTGGGGGTGCCTTTCTCAGGGACTCAGGGACTCGGGGACTCGGGGACTCGGGACTCGGGACTCGGGACTCGGGGACTCGGGACTTGGGGACCCGCAGACCCGGGGGCGGTGCGGGCCCGCGGCCCCGGGCTGAGGAACCTCGGGGCTCACAGGACCTTGGAGAGGAAGGCGCGGGTGCGCTCGTGGGCCGGCCGGTCGAGCACCTGCCCGGGTGGGCCCTGTTCGAGGACCCGGCCCTCGTCCATGAAGACCACGGTGTCCGCGACCTCGCGGGCGAAGCCGATCTCGTGGGTGACGACGATCATGGTGGTGCCCTGGCGGGCCACGTCCTTGATGACGTCGAGCACCTCCCCGACGAGTTCCGGGTCGAGGGCCGAGGTCGGCTCGTCGAACAGCAGCAGCCTCGGTTCGAGCGCGAGGGCGCGGGCGATGGCGACGCGCTGCTGCTGGCCGCCGGAGAGACTGCGCGGATAGGCGCCGGCCTTGTCGGTGAGGCCGACCCGCTCCAGCAGCCGCCGCGCGCTCGCGTGCGCCTCGGCGCGCGGCCTGCGCAGCGCGGAGACGGGGGCCTCGACGATGTTCTCCTCGACCGTGAGGTGCGGGAAGAGGTGGAAGTTCTGGAACACGAAGCCGATCGCGGTGCGCTGCCGCAGGATCTCCCGCTCGCGCAGTTCGTACAGCTTGTCGCCGGAGCGCCGGTAGCCGACGAGCGACCCGCCGACCGTGATGGTGCCCCGGTCCACCTTCTCCAGGTGGTTGATGGTGCGCAGCAGCGTGGACTTCCCGGAGCCGGAGGGGCCGAGGATCACGGTGACCTCCCCGGGGCGTACCGCGAGGTCGATGCCGCGCAGTACCTCCAGGGCGCCGAAGCTCTTGTGCACGCCCCGGATCTCGACCAGCGGTGTGTCGCGGGGGCCCGCGTCGGCGGGCGCGGAACCGCTCCCGGTGGTGGCTGCGGTGACGCTCATCGCGTGGTCTCCCTCTCGGTCGTGGTGGGCGCTTCGGGCAGGCCCGCGGGCCTGCCCCGGCCGCCGGACCCGGTCTCCCGCGCGCTCTCGCGCACCGCGTCGAGCAGGGCGCGGGCCGTCGCGTCGTTCTGCCGGAACGCCGGGCTGTTGGTACGGGGCCGGGTGAAGGCCCCGGCGCCGCGCGCGTCGGTGTGCGGGCCGAGCGCGAACAGCCGGGCGTGCGTGGACCCGTCGGCGTAGCGCACCCGTCCGTCCTCGGGCCGTACGGCGAGCAGCCCGTCGGAGGTGGCGGCGGCGCCCTCCGCGAACAGGGCGCGCAGCAGGGGGTCGCGGACCCGGTCGGCGGTGGGCTGCGGCAGCCGGGCCTCGACGAGGGCGCGCGCGGTGACCGTGTGCCCCGGTACGGTCGCCGAGCGCGCGCTGAACCCGTCGGGGACGGCGGTCACGGTGGTGTCCGCGCCGAGGAAGCGCACGATCCCGGCCTCCGACAGGGCCCGCAGTTGCCGTAGTCGCGGTCCGGGCGGGCCGGAGGCGAGGTAGCTGAAGAACCCGTGCCACCAGGGGCCGATGTCGCCGAGCCGCATGATCTGTCCGTAGACGGAGAGCAGCGCGAAGAACACCGCGAGGTCCTCGTCGTGCCCGGGGTCGTGGCGGCGGGCGAGATCCGCGTCGATATGGCCGCGCAGCCGTTCCTGGAGCGCGTCGAAGCTGTCGAGGCGCAGCCCGTCGAGCGGCCGGTCCAGGGCTTCGAGGTCGAGCCGGTCGGCCGGTTCGGGCACGGCGGAGCGCACGAGGGCGTCGAGTCCGGGCCCGAGCGGGTCGGCGCGCGCGTACCGCTCCTCGAACTTCGCCCAGTCCATGGTGGTGCTCTCGGGCCGCGCGGTGAACAGCCGGTGGTAGTGGGCGAAGCCGAGTTCCTTGACGACGAGCGGCCACACGTCGCGCCGGAAGTCCGGCGGCACCGGGCGGGAGCGCAGCTCCTCGGTCTGCTCGGGCCCGAAGAACCGTGGCAGCGGCGGGCGTTGGCCACTCCACTGATAGCCGATCTTCGAGTGGTAGGGCACTCCGCGGCGCGAGCCGACGTACAGGACGGGTTCCCGTCCCGAGGGCAGGTAGCGGCCGTGCTCGTCGTAGCGGCCGCCGCGCCCCTCGGTCAGCAGCACCATGAGGTCGACGAAGGCGAGCCCGAAGCCGCGTACCAGGACGGGTTCCCCGGGGGCGAGTTCGGACAGGTCGCTGTCGGCGGTGTAGTCGGGCGGCAGGTAGGTGAGCCCGTGGCGCCGGGCGTGTGCGCTCAACGCCCGCTGTTCGGCGTCCGGTTCGGCGTCCTGGTGGCCGAGGGTGAGCACGACGAGGTCCGCGCGCAGCGGCTCCGCGACCCCCTCCAGCCACACTTCCTGCACTCCGCCGGAGCGTGGTCCCGTCACCCGCAGGGCGCGCCGCCGGTGCTCGTGGACGGCGACCCCGGGAGGCAGGGCCTCGACGGCCGACTCGTAGGCCCAGCGCAGGTATCCGCCCTGGGTGCGCCGGTCGGCGAAGGCGGCGCCCTCGATCCCGGCCCATTCGTGCAGGGTGGGCCCGGGGACGACGGGCCCCTCGATCTCCACGCTGTCGTCGGTGTACAGGGTGACGTCCTCGGCCATGGAGTTCATCCACAGCAGCGGGGACTGCGCGCGCCGCCAGATCCGCCCGGGGCCGGCCGGATAGGGGTCCACGAGGTGCACGTCGAGCCCGCCGAACCCGTACGGGGAGGGGGCGTTGGCGGCGATCCGCTCCAGCAGGCCGGTGGCGCGCGGGCCGGCGCCGACGAGGACGAGGCTGCGTCTGCGGCGGCTCACGAGCGCCCCGTTCCGCGCGCGTAGCGCTTCTCGACGTAGTGCTGGCCGATGCTGAGGAGGGTCGTGACGAGGGCGTACCAGACCGTCGCGACGAGCAGCAGCGGGATGACCTGATAGGTGCGGTGGTAGACGAGCTGCACGGAGTAGAGCAGGTCCTGGACCGCGATGACGCTGACGATGGAGGTGCCCTTGAGCGCGCCGATCAGCATGTTCCCGGCCGGGGGCACGATGGCGCGCATGGCCTGCGGGAGCACGATCCGGCGCAGCCTGCGTCCGGGGCTCAGCCCGAGGGACTGCGCGGCCTCGATCTGGCCCCGGTCCACGGACAGCAGTCCGCCGCGCACGACCTCGGCGGCGTAGGCGGCCTCGTGCAGGGTGAGGCCGATGATCGCGACGGTGACGGGGCCGAGCAGGTCGACGGTCTTGACGGTCAGGAACTCGGGCCCGAAGGGGATACCGAGGCCGAGCCGGGGGTAGAGGGCGCCGATGTTGAACCAGAACAGCAGCTGCACGAGGATCGGCGTGGAGCGGAAGAACCAGATGTAGCCGTAACTCACCCAGGCCAGCACCGGGTTGGACGAGAGCCTGCCGAGGGCCAGCAGGGTGCCGAGCGCGAAGCCGAGGACCATCACGACGGCGGTGAGCCACAGGGTCAGGCCCAGCCCGCGCAGGACGGCGGTGGTGGCGAAGTAGTCGGCGACGACGCCCCACTGGAACGCGTCGTTGCGCACGACGGAGTTGACCACCATGGCCAGCAGCAGGAGGACGACGAGCGCGGCGACCCACTGACCGGTCCTGCGCACGGGCACGACACGGGGCTGTGTCTCAGGCGGTTCCTTGGCCGGGGCCGAGGCTTTGACGAGTGTGTCGGAGGACGACATGCGGGGGCTCCGTGGATGCGATGAGCGACACGGTCCCGCCTTCACACGGCCCGCGCCCCTCAGCACGTACCGCCCCAAGAGCGTACGGCCGGACGCACCGCCACGGTCAAGTCCCGTCGTGTGAACGCTGTATGACAAGGCGCGGCGCGCTCCAGGACGGGGCCCGCCGCCGCGCCGCGGGGCAGCTCACAGCCGTGCGTCCACATGCTGAGCCCGGCGTCTCAAATCGTTGACGGAGCACCGCTCGCCTGTTCAACTGGTCCGCATGCATCTGCGGCAGCGGCTCGTCACGCGGTCCCACATCGACTTCGGTCGCGTGTGGTCGGCCTCCTGTCGCCTGCCCGGTGCCCGCGCGGCCTGTTGTTGACCCACCCCCGCCGCCACCTCCGGCGCGGCCGGTCCCGGCGCCCCCTTCTCCCCCGCGAACTCCGCCAACTCCGTGACTTTCGCGGACACCGCTGTCTTCGCGGACGCCGCTGCCCTCGCGCTCTCCGCGACTTTCGCGAACTCCGCGACTCCGGCGGACTGCGCGGACTCCGTGATCACCGCGCCGTCCGCGCCGTCCGCGTCTGACTCGCCTGTTCGCGACCGCTCACGCGGCCGCGCCCCTCCGTCCGCCCCACCCGCCGGTGGGGCGCCTCGTCACGCCGTAAGCGGCGCCGACGCCTCCTTCACACCCTCAGCTCTCAGCCCGCCACCGCCCTCCAGTACTCCTCAGCCCTTCAGTCCTTCCTGCCTTCACGCGCGACCCCCTCCCCTCCGTCGCCCTTCTTCCCCACTCCCGATCTCCCTGGAGCACCGAAGACCATGCGCGCTCATCTGACGACGACCCCGGCTGCCCGGCGCCGGGGCGCCGCGTTCGCCCTGATCACCGCCGCCGCCCTGGCGCTCTCCGCCTGCGGTGACCCCGATCCGGCCGGCGGGGAGGGCGGCAGTACCGCCGCCGGCCGGCCCGCCGCGAAGGCGCACGGGAAGATCCCCACCGAGGACGTGGTCTCGGACGTGCACAAGGTCGCGAAGGTGGCGAAGCTGTTGCCGCCCCAGGTCGCGAAGGCCGGGACGCTGACCCTCGCCAACTCGGTGGGGACGCCGCCCTCGTCCACGTACCTGGAGGACGGCAAGACCGTCGCGGGTCTCGACGTGGACCTCTCGAACGCCGTCGCGAAGGTGCTCGGTCTGCGCCTGAAGCGGGAGTCGGCGAGCTTCGAGGCGATCCTCCCGGCGCTGGACAGCGGCAAGTACGACATCGGGACCGGCAACTTCGGCGTGACCGACGAACGCCGCAAGACGATCGACTTCGTGACCTACATCAACGACGGGCAGGGCTTCGCGGCCCGCGCGGACTCGGAACTGAGGAAGGTGACCGATCTGAAGCAGCTGTGCGGGCTGTCGATCGGCACGGGCGCCGGCACCACCTTCGAGGTGACGCTGGAGGACAACAAGCACGTGTGCGCGGACGCGGGCAAGAAGCCGTACAGCGTCAAGACGTACGCGGACCAGGGCGCGACCTGGGGAGCGCTCCAGCAGGGCCGTACCGATGTCGTCATGTCGACGATCAACGGACTGCGTTACGCGGTGGACCAGCAGCCCGGACTGAAGTTCCTCAACGAGTACCACCGCCTCGACGTGGGTTTCGCGTTCAAGAAGGGCACGAAGCTCGCCCCCGCCTTCCGGGCGGCGGTCGACTCGCTCATCGAGGACGGCACCTACGCCCGCGTCCTCAAGAAGTGGGGCGTGACGCACTCCGCGATCAGGGCCTCCCGGATATCGCCGCCCGAGATCAAGTGACCCGCACGGCCGCGCCGCCCGGATCGCGGGGGCCCGCACGGGACGCCGTCCGCGGTCCCGGCGCGGCCGGCGGGCCGCGCGCCGCGCCCGCCGCTCAGCCGCAGCCCCCGCAGCACTCGCAGATCTCGCAGACCTCGCACGCCTCGCAGCACTCGCAGCACTCGCAGTAGCCGCAGCATCCCGTGCGTGTCCTCCTCGACCAGGGCCCCTCGTACTCCTCGGCGCAGCACATCCGGCACGTGCAGCAGACGCCCAGGAACGCTCCGCACCCGGCCCAGAATCCGCGTCCGCCCGGCCTGGGCGGGGGCTCGGGCCGCCCGTCGCCCTGGCCCTCGCCCTCGCCTTCGCGGTCGCGGTCGCGGTCGCGGTCGCGGTCGCGGTCGAAGGAGCGCAGGCCGCCCCCGTCCGCGTACGGGTTCCCGCCTCCGTGGGCCCCCTGGTGCGCGCGGTGCGCCGTACCGAAGGCGCGGTCCACGGAGCGCGGGAGTTCGTGGACGAGCAGCCGGTGGGCGAGGGCCCCGTCCGTGAAGTCCACCTCGCGCAGGGCGAGCCGGATGCCGTGCAGCGCGTCCTCGGCGAGCCGGCGGGCCTCGGCGCGCGGGGTACCGGTCGCGGTGAGCGGGTTCCAGGCCCCTCGCTCCGCGTCCGCCGTCTGGTCCTCGACGGCGTCGAGGAGATGGGCGAGCCGCCCGAAGAGCCGTCCCGCCTCGGCGAGCGCGGCGGCGTTGCCGGGGCGGCCGGCGAGGTGGGCGGTGTGGGCGAAGGCGGCGGCGGTGGCCGTCTCGGTGGGCTCGGTCACGACGGTGAGCGGGGTGCCGGGGCCGGCCAGGGCCTCGATCGCGCCCTGCCGTTCGGCGGAGTCGACCAGCACCGCGGTGTCGAATCCCAGTCCCTCGCCCGAGCGCCGGGCGGCCCCCGCCCAGCCGGCCGCGACCCGGCGCGCGGCGCCCGCGACCGGACGGCGCGCCAGCAATCCGTCGCCGTCGGCGACATGGTCGTGAATCCTGCTCGCGGCCAGCACGAGGGACACGGCACCGGCGAGGTGGGCCCCTTGCCCGCGACTGACGGAGGCCGTCCGCATCCCGCGCAGGGGGCAGGGCCCGGCCGTCCCGCGCCGCACGGCCGCAGGGGGACTCTGAGCCTCCGTCAGGACGGATATCACGATGCCGTCGTAGTTCGTGACGATACGGGCGAACTGGCCGTGATCGGCGCGCAGCGCAAGGCACAATCCGCACAGATGCGCCGCCCACTGGCCTCTCAGTTTCTCCCCGAGGCTGTGCGCACAGGGCCTGACCATTCCGAACATGCCGAGAATTCCCCCACGAAGCGACGGCCTTGACGTTACGATCGGCCGCATCGTACCGGCGGCCCCGGAGCGCTCCGGAGACTCCCACCCGTCACCCGTACGCCCCACGCGTCACCCATAGGCACCCAAAGGGCGCGAAGAAACGTTTTTCACTCGCCGTCAGCACAACTGCCCCGCAGCCGTCTTGGCAGGACACGGGGCACTCTGCACCAGTACCGTCACGAAAACACCGAACGGCGCCCATCCCCTTGGCGCACTCTTCCCCTCATGAACGACGATGGAGGAGCGGCCAACAGGGAAACCGCTGTGAGAGGAGGCGTCCATGGGATCGGTGCGCAAGGCAAGTGCCTGGCTTGGCCTCGTCGACGACAACGACACCGGGGCTGAGCGTTATTACGACGGATACGCGGACGAACCGGCCGAGGGGCCCGAGCCCGGCGAGAGCTGGGTGACGGACCCGCGGGTGCGGGTCGCGGCGCGGGCCGCCGAGGAGAGAGAACGGCGGATCGGCACGGTGACCCCGGACAGCTTCCGGGACGCGCGGGCCATCGGCGAGCTGTTCCGTGAGGGGGTACCGGTCATCGTCAACCTGACGGCGATGGACCCCTCCGACGCGAAGCGCGTCGTCGACTTCGCCGCCGGGCTGATCTTCGGCCTGCGCGGCTCGATCGAGCGGGTGGCCACCCGGGTCTTCCTGCTCACCCCGGCCGACACCGAGATCGTGGCCGGGGAGGCCGCGGGCTCGCGGCCGCGCGACGGTTTCTTCAACCAGAGCTGATCCCGGCCGGGGCCCCCACCCCGACCGGGACGTCTCCCGCCGGGCGGGCCCTTCTCACCGGAAGGCGTCGAACCCGGTGAGCGCCTTGCCGAGAATGAGCTGGTGCATCTCGACGGTGCCCTCGTAGGTGAGCACCGACTCCAGGTTCGTCGCGTGCCGCATCACCGGGTACTCCAGGGAGATCCCGTTGGCACCGAGGATCGTGCGCGCCGTGCGGCAGATCCCGATGGCCTCGCGCACGTTGTTGAGCTTCCCGAAGCTGATCTGCTCGGGGCGCACCCGTCCCGCGTCCATCCGGCCGCCGAGATGGTGGGCGAGCAGGATGCCCTTGTGCAGTTCCACCGCCATGTCGGCGAGTTTGGCCTGCGTCAGCTGGAAGGCGGCGATGGGCCGCCCGAACTGTTCCCGCTCGCGCGCGTAGTCGAGCGCCGCCTCGAAACTGGCCCGCGCCGCGCCCATCGCGCCCCACACGATGCCGTACCGCGCGTGGCTCAGGCAGCTCAGCGGTCCGCGCAACCCGGTGACCTCGGGCAGGACGGCGTCGGCGGGCAGCCGCACCCCGTCCAGCACCAGTTCGCTGGTGACCGAGGCGCGCAGGCTCCACTTGTGCTTGATCTCCGGGGCGCTGAAGCCCGGGGTGTCGGTGGGCACGACGAAGCCGCGTACGCCTTCCTCGGTGGCCGCCCAGACGACGGCGACCGAGGCGACGGAGCCGTTGGTGATCCACATCTTGCGGCCGTCGAGCACCCAGTCGCCACCGTCCCGGACGGCGCGGGTGCGCATCCCGGCCGGGTCGGAGCCGTGGTCGGGCTCGGTCAGCCCGAAGCAGCCGATCGCCTCGCCGGCCGCCATCGCGGGCAGCCATCGCCGCTTCTGCTCCTCGGAGCCGTAGCGGTGGATCGCGTACATCGCGAGCGAGCCCTGCACCGACACGAGGGAGCGGATGCCCGAGTCGGCCGCCTCCAGCTCCAGGCAGGCCAGGCCGTACTGGACCGCGCTGGCCCCCGCGCAGCCGTAGCCGGTGAGGGACATGCCGAGGGCGCCCAGCGAGCCCAGCTCCTTGGCCAGTTCCCTGATCCCGGGCAGTTCGCCGCGCTCGTACCAGTCGGCGACGTACGGCAGGACGCGGTCGCGGGCCCAGGAGCGCACGGTGTCGCGTACGGCGAGGTCCTCGGGCTCCAGCAGGTCGTCGAGGCCGAGCGGGTCGGCGGGGTCGAAGGGGGGCTTTTTCCCGGGTACTGCGGGCATGACGCCTCCGGCTCATCAAAACTAGCGCTGTTAGTTATCGGGGGCCTCCGACGCTACGGCGCGCGCACGCCGCCGTCCAGGGTTCCCGCGTCGGGGGCCGGCGCCAGGTGTCCGCTCCCCCGCGCTCACGGCCGTTCGCGCGCGTCGGAGCACTCCGTCCGGCGCGGCAGACGCAGCCCGGCGAGCGCGCCGAGCAGCAGCAGGCCGGCGCTGACCAGCAGGGTCACGTGCAGTCCGTGGACGAAGGCGGTGCGGGCGGCCGTCCGCAGCGCCTCCCCGGGCGCGCCGCCGAGCCTGGCCGCGATGTCGTACGCCTCCCCCAGCGAGTGCCCGGCCGCGTCCCTGAACGGTTCGGGGACCGCGTGCACCGCGCGCGGGCCGGGGGCGTAGGCGGCGTTCATGACGGTGCCGAGCAGGGCGATGCCGAGGCCCGCGCCCAGTTGGTAGGAGGTCTCGCCGATCGCGGCCGCCCCGCCGGCCTGTTCGTGCGGGGCCTCGCCGAGCATCGACTCGTAGGCGGCGAACAGCGTCGTCTCCAGACCGAGTCCGAGCAGTACGAATCCGCCCGCGAGCAGGGGCGCGTCGTCGCTCTCCCCCATGCCGGTGAGCAGCAGTACGGCGGCGGCGGTCAGGCAGAAGCCGGTGACGACCATGGCGCGGGGACCGAAACGGCGCAGCAGCCGGGCCCCGGCGAGCCCCGCGGCCATCGCGGCGAAGGTCAGCGGCAGCAGCCGCAGCCCCGTCCGCAGGGGGCTGAGGCCGAGCACGAGCTGAAGGTACTGGGCGGCGATCAGCTCCAGGCCGACGAGGGCGAGCATCGCGAGCACGATGCAGCCCACCGAGGTCGCGAAGGCCGGCCGGGTGAACAGCCGCAGGTCGACGAGCGGGTACGACCGGGTGCGCTGGCGCCGCACGAAGAGCCACAGGAGGACGGCGCCGAGCACGAGCGGGACGAGGGTGACGGTACTCAGCACCTCTTCGCCGCCGCCGATCCGCTGGACCCCGTAGACCACGCCGAACAGTCCGGCGGCGGCCAGGACGGCGCCGAGCACGTCCCAGGGACCGCGCCCGTCACCGGAGGACTCGGGCAGCAGCAGCCGGGCGAGCGGCAGCGCGGCCAGCATGAGCGGCACGTTGACGAGGAAGACCGAGCCCCACCAGAAGTGCTCCAGCAGAAGGCCCCCGAGCAGCGGGCCGACGGCCGCCCCGACCGCCGCGACCGCGCTCCACACCCCGATCGCGAAGGCCCGCTCGCGCCGGTCGGGGAAGACGGCGCGCAGCAGGGACAGCGTCGCGGGCATGATCATCGCGCCGCCCGCCCCGAGCAGGGCGCGGGCGGCGACGAGCATCCCCGGATTGTGCGCGAGGGCGGCCAGCGCGGAGGCGGCGCCGAACAGGGCGTAACCGCACAGCAGGACCCGGCGGCGCCCCACGCGGTCGCCGAGGGTGCCGAACAGGATGAGCAGCGAGGCGCACACGAGCGGGTAGCTGTCCACGATCCACAGCAGCTGCGGGGCGCTCGGCCGCAGGTCCTCGGTGACCGCGGGCACCGCGACGTGCAGGACGGTGGCGTCGACGGCGACCAGGAGCAGGCTCACGCACAGCACGACGAGGACGGTCCACCGGTTCGCCCCGCCCGGGGCGAAGGGCCGGCCGGCGAGTCGGGGGAGGCGGGAGAGGCCCCCGGCACGCCGCGAGGCCGCCGTGGTGGTCCCCGGCATCCGCGTACCTCCCGAGTGCTGCCTGCGCGTGCGGACGGAGCGCGACGGCCGCCGCCCGGTCCGGTCCTGGGGCCGGTGGTGCGCAAGGTTACGCGAGAGCCACCAGTGACACGGGGGACGACGCCGCACGTCCCTGGGGTGCTGTTGCCCGGTTCCCCCGGCCCCATTCCCGGGGCTTGCGCGTGAACGAAAGGAGAAGCGCGGGAAAAGCGCGCCGGAATCCCCGGACCCCGCGCATCCGCAATGCCCGCCGGGCACGCGGCGGTCTTTATGGATTCCCGCGCGATAAACCTCTGACGGCCGGGAAAGCCACATCACATGGTCATCACGAAGCCGTCGTTTCGTTCGGCTTCCCCACTCACTCGCTGTAACGTCGATCGGGTGCGTACCGAACCAACCCCCGGCCGCCTCGCGCGGCTCTTCGCGCGGCTCGACCGCGAGCCGGAGCGGCCGGCCAGTCTGCACGTACCGGTGATGAGTCGGCACAGGCTCGTTCTGCTCCTCGCGACACTCGGCTTCTACATGGCGATCGTCGTCGCGGTGGCGGCCACCACGGTGCTGGTGCGGTTCGACTGGCAGCTCATGTTCTTCCGCCCCTACCAGCAGTGGCCCGAGGTGCACGCCTTCCTCGACTATCTGGTGGTCCTGGGACAGCGCGGGCCCACCGCGGTGATGGTGCTGGCCTGGCTGGGCTGGCGCTCGTGGCGTCAGCACACCCTGCGCCCCCTGCTGGTCCTCGGCGCCTCGCTGCTGCTGCTCAACATCACGGTGGGCGCCGCGAAGATCGGCATGGGGCGCCTGGGCCCGCACTACGCGACCCTGATCGGCTCGAACGAGATGGGCAAGGGCGGGGACATATTTCCCTCGGGTCACACCGCCAACGCGGTCGTGACCTGGGGAATCCTCGCGTATCTGGCGGCCACGCCGCGCGCCCGCCGCTACCTGTCGGCGGGCTCGGCGATCGTCTCGCTCAGCGTGGGCCTGACCACCGTCTACCTCGGTACGCACTGGCTGAGCGACGTCGTGCTGGGCTGGGCGGCGGGGCTCCTGGTGCTGCTGGCCCTGCCCTGGTGCGAGCCGCTGATCGCGCGTGCGGAGGTGCTCCTGTTCCGGCTGCGGGACGCGTGGCGCGCCCGGCGCTCGACCGTCGTGGACGCCGCGGGGGCGCCCGTCGCCCCGGTATCGCAGCTCGTCGAGCCCTCCGCTCCCACCGCGCGGCCCGCCCCGGCGCCGGGCACGGCGGTCCGCAAGGACACGTCGGCGGCCTCACCCGGGCACGGTCCGGGCCGTGGTGCGGGCCGGGTCCGCCCGGAGCGGGCCCCCGGGACGGCCGGCGGGGTGCGGCGACCGCCCTCGACGGACCGCGCCGTGCCGCGCGGCCAGAACCCGGCGAGGCCGGTCGCGGGAGGCTGACCCGACCGCCCCGGAGCCCGCGAGGACGTACGCACACCGCCTCGCGGACCGACTGGAGACGGGGGGGGGCCCCGCCCCCCCCCCGGGGGGGGGCCCGGGGGGGGCCGGCCCCCCGCCCCCGGGGGCGGGGCCCCGCCCCCCCCCGGCCGCCGGCCCCCCCCCCCCCCCGCCCACCCCCCCCCG